>QWPU01000226.1 GCA_003671065.1 Planctomycetota bacterium
GTGCGATTTCCTGCGTCGTGCAATTGGTTTGAAGAAGGCGAGCCGCGCACGCGTTCATTTGATCTGTCGATGGCGGGGGAGCACAACGCCCGCAATGCGATTGCCGCACTTGCGGCGGCGTGCGAGATGGGTTTCGATGAAGCGTCGATTGCGCGTGGCCTCGAAGGCGTAGCTAGCGCGGACATGCGGTTGGAGCGCCTTGAGATCGCGCAGCGAGCCGTCTACAACGACGCCTACAACGCGAATCCTGATGCGATGATCGCGTCGCTGGCGGCGTTTGCGGAATTGACCAAAGGCGTCGCACGGAAAGTGGTCATTCTTGGCGAGATGCGAGAACTCGGCGCAACTGCGCGTGCGCTTCATGAAGAAGTTGGGCTTGCAGCAGCGCGCACCGTGGGGGCCAATGACGCGATCATCGCGGTCGGTCCGCACGCTGACGCGCTCGTGCAGGCGGCTCGAACTGCGGGTTTTTCAGGCGATTCGCTCCACGCTGCCACTTTTAGCGAAGCCTTTGCAGCCGACGCCGCAGCGCTTGCACCCATTGGCTGCGCGATTCTGCTCAAGGGCAGTCGCGGCGCGCGCATGGAGCGCTTTCTTGATCCGTTACGCACCGCATTTGCAGCCCACCTCTGAGCCTCAAAGTTTCCGAGAAACCGTTGGAGCGAACGCCCTCCGATTCCCGATGAATTGAGCCTCAACGGATGTTTTACATACTGACAACGCGATTCGAGGAATGGCTCGACTCTGTAGGTCTCTACCGAGTCGTACAAGTTTTCACACAACTTGAGTTTCGTGCGCTGGCCGCCGCAATCGTTGCGTTTCTCTTCGTCGTGCTGCTTGGACCAAAGACCATCGAGTGGTTGCGTCGCACGAAAGTCGGCGACAATCCTGAGTTCTACAACTCCGAACTCAACGCGCTCAATCAGGGCAAGAAAGACACGCCCACGATGGGCGGCGTGCTCATGTGCGCTGCGATTCTTGTGGCGCTCTTTTTCTTTGCAGATGTGACTTCGCGCTACTCACAACTCGCGGTTGTCGTGTTGGTGTTGCTTGCGTGTGTCGGTGGCTTTGACGACTGGCTCAAACTCACGGCAGCGCGACGCGAATCTGGTACGCGTGAAGGGCTCTTTGCCTGGGAGAAACTGCTCTTCCAACTCGGCATCGGCGCGATTGCCGCAGTGTTTCTCTATCAAGCCGCTGACGGCACGCAGAATCCTGCAGCCGTGAGCCTCAATCTGCCGTTTCAACGCACATATCTTCCGGCACCACTCGCGTCGGTGACGCCCGTCGAACTCAACGCGAATGTCATCGTGCTCGGTGGACTCTTCTATGTCCTGATTGGAACGCTTCTCATTGCAGGCACATCGAACGCCGTCAATATTTCAGATGGCATGGATGGGCTCGCAACAGGAACGATGGTGATCTCAGTCTTGGTCCTGACGGTGCTGTGCTTTGTGGCGGGGCGCCAAGATCTCGCGCAACACCTTCTCGTGCCGCATGTGCCTGGCGGACGCGAACTCACCGTGGTCTGCGGCGCGATGGTTGGCTCGTGTTTAGGTTTCCTCTGGTTCAATTGCAATCCAGCGCGCGTCTTCATGGGTGACACAGGTTCGCTCGCGCTTGGTGGACTGCTCGCCTTCATCGCGGTGGCCATTCGACAAGAAGTGCTGCTGTTTCTGATCGCAGGCATCTTCTATCTCGAACTCGGGAGCACCGCCGCGCAAGTGCTGTATTTCAAAGCAACCAAAGGCAAGCGGATCTTTCGCTGCGCGCCGATTCATCATCACTTTCACCTGGGTGGTTGGAGCGAGGGGCAAGTGGTCGTGCGCTTCTGGATCATCACGGCGATCCTTGGCGCGATCGCGTTGGTTTCGATAAAGTTGCGCTGAACGCGTTTCTTTCTCGAAGCCTTCGCTTCACGAAACGTCGACGCACCGAAACCTTCTCGTAGGTTTCAATTTGTAGGTCACTTGATTTGAACTCCGCGCGAACGCAGGATGCGAGTGCACGAGGTGGAGGTCGCAGCGCAAGTCGCTTCGATCGACGGCTCGCTAGTCTTGCACTGCTGGGCGTTGTGTGTTTGAGTGCCCTTGGTGCGCAGTTGCTACGACTTGGAGTTCTTGAGCACTCGACGCATAGCGCGAATGTTGAACGCTATCTCGTGCAGCGTCGTTTACTTCCCGCTTCGCGCGGACGCATTCTTGATCGACGCGGTGAAGTGTTGGTTGCTGATCGCGCGAGTTGGGATGTGCTCATTGAGTACGACGCGATCGCAGGGCGCTGGTCGACACGCATGGCGCAGCGCGAGTTGCAGCGCGAACTCGGCCGCGCAGCATGGCTTGAACTTTCGCCGAGCGCGCGCGCGGCACAAGTGCTCGAGCGGCAAGTGCGATTCGATGCGCAACTCGAACAGATCTACGAACGATTGACCCAAGCGGGTGGCATCACGCGCGCGGAACTTGATCGCAGGCTCGATGACATCATGCGCATGACGGCGCGCGAATCAACATCGCGCAAAGAAGCGCTCGTCGCGCGCGAACTCAGTTTGTATGGCGATGATGCGCGGCTTGGTGACATCGATCGTGAGCGTGTGACGAGTCAGCTTGCCGCGCATGTGGTGCTTGCTGATGTCACCGATGAAACCGCGTTTTACTTTCAGCAACTTGCCGAAGAACTTCCTGACAGCGTGAGTGTTGAACCATCGACGCGACGCACCAGGCCGTGGGAGCAAGTTGCGTTTTCGCTTTCGCAGAAGCACTTTCCTTCACCAATCAGGTCGAGCAAAGATCTCTCCGTCGTGCTCGATGGTGTCGCAGATCATCTCATTGGCTCTACGCGAACGCAGGTGTTTCCCGAAGATCTTGCGCGGCGACCGATGGTGGACGCGGCCACGGGACGCATCATTGATCTTGGCGGATATCGAAGTGATCGCGATGTTGTTGGCTCGAGCGGCATCGAGCGCAGCTTTGAAGACACGCTCCGCGGAACGCGCGGTGTCGTCGAGCGCGACCTTGAGCATGATCTTGAAGAACGAGTCGATCCGATCGCAGGGATTGATGTGCAACTCACCATCGACATTCGCTTGCAGTCGCGCCTGCAAGCGCTGTGCGCGGCTGAATCGAAACTCACGCACATCCAGCAGTATCACCGTGGCTACGACCCCGAAGGCAACGCGCGCGGTGGTCCGCTTCCGATTGGTTGGGAGCTCGATGGCGCGATCGTCGTGCTCGACATTGCGACGAGTGAAGTGCTTGCGGCGGTGAGTACTCCAACAGCTCTTGAAGGCACGCGCATGAGTGCAGAGCGGCGCGCGCTGGAGCATCCTGAAATCTTTCGACCGTTGAGCGCGACCTATCCGCCTGGTTCGATCTTGAAGCCTTTGGTGCTCTGCGCGGCCTATGCCGAAGGCGTGGTCAAGCCGGGCGAGCAGATCGAATGCAAGGGTCACTTCTTTGAGGACGAGCGCGATGCGGTGCGCTGTTGGATCTATCGCGCCAACGAAGGCAAGACTTCGACGCATGGATTGCTCGGCGCGAGTGAAGCGCTCTCGCGAAGCTGCAATATTTATTTCTACACGCTCGCCGCGCGTCTTGGACCTGAGCGGTTGATCTCGTGGCTGCGTGCGTTTGGACTCGGGACTGCAGTGACGCCTGATCTCTCGACGCAAGCGAAGGGCGAGTTGCCTGATGCTGAACTCCTTGCGGATCTGCGTAGCAAGGGAGATCGAGTGAGTCCTGTGCTGTTGGGTATTGGGCAAGGCCCGTTGACATGGACGCCGCTGCAAGCTGCGCATGCGTTCGCGACGATCGCGCGTGGTGGAATCGATCTTCCACCGCGGTTGGTGCGGGGAAGTAATCAAGCGGCGACTCCGCGTGATCTCGGGATTCCGCCGGCTGCCATCGCTGAGGTGCTTGAGGGCTTGCGCGGGAGTGTGCGCGAGTCCTACGGCACGGGTCATCACATGACGCTTGGCGGCGGGCAGCGCGAAGAACTTTTCGATCTTCCAGATCTCGCGGTGTGGGGAAAGACTGGAACTGCGACGGCGCCGAAGTTGCGGCTTGAAGGCTCGCTGGTGCAGACTGATCACGCGTGGTTCGTTGGGCTTGTCGGCGAGGAACATGGACCGCCGCGCTATGCCGTGGCGGTTGTGCTTGAGCACGGCGGACCTGGCGGAAAGGTAGCGGGGCCTGTTGCGGCGGAAGCGATGCGTGCGCTTGCGGCGGAGGGTTACCTTGGCGCGCGCGCGCAGGCGACTGCTGGTGGCGTGAAGAGTGGAGGTGCTTCGAAGTGATGGCTCCAACGCCACGCACCAGTTACACATCGGGCGCGCTCTATCAGGGCACCGATGCTTCACCGCGACGACGCCTGCAGTGGTTGACGCCCGCGTGGGCTGCAGTCATCGCGGCGCTAGGACTGTCGCTCTTAGGAATGACCGCGATCGCATCGTCGCGACCAGAACTCGCAGCGCGTCAAGGCGTGTTCTTGATCATCGGCTGCACATGCGCGTTGATTGCGGCGGGAGTGACGCCGCGCAGACTTCGAGGGAGTTCGTGGTTTGTGCTCGCGGCTGCTCTCGCGCTGCTGGTCTTCGTGCTGCTGCCGTTTGTTCCGAGGTCAATCGTCACGCCACGCAACGGTGCCCGCGCGTGGATCAACTTTGGCGCTGCGGATTTTCAACCATCTGAACTCGCCAAGATCGCGTTTATTCTCTGTCTCTCGCAGTGGTTGTCGCTGCGTGGAAGCCCGCGTTCGCTGCGCGCGTTATGGGTGCCGATCCTGCTGCTCGGCATTCCCGTTGGTCTCATTGTCCTCGAGCCTGACCTCGGCAGCGCGCTGCTGTTCTTTCCCACGATGCTCGCGATGCTGCTAGCCGCGGGGGCACGCAAGCGTCATGTGTTGGGCGCGCTGTGTGTTGCGGCGGTCATTGCACCCGTCGCGTACTTCGCGGTGCTCAAGCCCTATCAACGCGCGCGCATTGACGCGATCACCGCGCAAATTGCAGGCGACACGCGCTACGAACGCGACATCGGCTTTCAAGGTTGGCGCGCCATGAGGCTCGTTGGCGCAGGTGGCGTGTTTGGCAACACGGAGGCGCACGCGAAGGCGCTCGTCAAGCACAACGCGCTGCCTGAAGAACACAACGACATGATCTTTGCGGTGATCGCCTGTCGTTTCGGGTTGCTTGGTAGCAGCCTTGTGCTGGCGGCCTACGGCGCTCTGGCGGCGAGCGCGCTCCTGGTCGCCATGATGGCGCGTTATGGCTTCTCCCAACTCGTCGCCACAGGGATCGGTGCGCTGTTGGTTGCGCAGTTGACGGTC
>QWPU01000227.1 GCA_003671065.1 Planctomycetota bacterium
GATGCGGCTGGCGAACACGACCGCGGTGTCCCGCATCTCAACGCCTTCAACCATTGGTCCAGCCAACACGAGCTCGAAGACTTTAGAGAACTCACTCGTTGCTGATTCGCGGCGCGCGGCGCGCGTGCAGTCGCAGGCCAATGCAAGCGCGCGCGTATCCGATTGGTCCGCAACAACAGCGCGTACTTCGGCAGCGACCGTCGAATCAACCCGCAGCGAATCAGCCAATTGATGCACGCTCGAATCGCTCGCGAGCGCACCGCTGCGCAATCCTTGCGCGAGCGCACGCAGCGCGCCGTCGGGCAACCGCGCGATCACAAGCGCGGCGTCGGTCAAATGATTCCCTCGAAGAATGCGGCGCCTTCCGACTCAACGGTCGGAACTACCAGCGCTCGATCAAGAAAATCGTTGCGCTGCTCGCACGAGGTTTCTGGAACCAAGAGGCATCCATGGCACGCGGCGCCTTGCAGTTGAGCACTGCCGAGCGCCGTCGGTGAGTGCTGCGCGCACACAGGATCACTCGAGCAAAGCAGTGCGCTCTCGAGCGCACGCTTCATGTGTTTCTTGATCGAACGGCCCGCTTCAACAAGTCCGCCGAGCGTGCCTTGGGCATCTGTCGCTGCGGTGTAGAGCAGGATGCCGAACTGTCCAGGATTGCTGCCCTCTTGAATTGCGTACACGCGCTCTTGAAGGCTCGACGCTGAGTAACCACACTCAAGCGAGATCGCCGTCTGCAGCAGATGCGAGAGCGAATGAAGCATGATGTAGGGCATGCCCGCGAACTTGCGACCCGATGCTTCGTGCTCTTTCTTCCATTCGTTGTAGCCGTCTTGGAGTTGCTGGAAGCGAACTTGCACCTCTCGCCGCTCCATCCACTTCCCAATCGCGGCCGCGTCGAATTCGATGAAGATCCCCTCGCCGCGCATCTCAATCGCAGGAAGCCAGCTGATATCGCGGGCGAGAGTTGCGGATTTCACCGCTTGATCGAGCTCGCCGTTGATGTCTGCCGAGCTTGCCTCAAATCGAGTGAATCCGAGCAATGCCGTCACCGAGCGTAAGCGATGCACGAGCACCACTCTCGAGATACCACTCATCCACGCTGCCTCCCAATCGGGCTTGGGTAGAAGTCGTGCAAAGAAGTCGCCCTCGGGCACATCCGAACCGAGTTGTGCTGGCGGCGCACTGAGCGCTTCGAACTCTTCCTCTTTCACGCTGCGCGCCGCGACAACGGCGCCAGACTGGAGTCGGTCATACGCCTCCCAAACCTCCGTATCCGTCAGTCCCGCGAGGGTCGTCTTGAGTGGTTCGGTCTTGCGCATCCCGCGAAGATCTTCGCGCTCGTTCGCGCTCAGGTCCAGCATCAGCTTCACGCGCCGCACTTGTTCGTCCTTGCCGCCCGAGCTCGCGGGAATCGAAATCACAGTTTGACGCTCGGAGAAGTACGCGTTACTCGCGCTACGGATGAGAAGTTGTGACGGCACTCCGCACGGCTCATGCGCCATCGCGCCCAGCCAAGGACGCGCGCCATCGCACATGCCGAGCGCTCGGCGACTGCGATTAGCAGCTCCGCTCATTGCGACGCTCACACCACACTCACACCGAACAAAAACTTCAGCGAGGTCGCCTGCATTCCCGCGCTCGACAACCCATTTTGGACGCCTGCATTGGGTCTCGCCGCCGTGCACGAGTACATTCCAGTTGATGTCATCGATGTGCCCGTTGGGACAGGCACGCACGAAACGGATCGGGATGATCGGGTACTGCTTGTTGTCGAGATAGAACTTTCCGTCCGCGAGTTCGCGGCGATGCACGAGGCGACGTTCGATGTTTCCGTCTGCCGTCTTTCGGTCATTGGTCGCTACAAACCAACGGGGAAACCGCCACGCGCCAACGAAACTCTTGTACTCAGCGGGGTCATCAGTCCCACGCGGGGGGCGGCGAAGCGTGAGCTCCTTCACGCCGAGGCGCTCACTGAGGCGCGACAGCAACCGTGGCTCTTGAATGATCGCATCAGCAAGCTCGTCGGCCGTATACACCCAATGATCGAGCCCCGCAATCATCACTGATTTCGTCGGAAGATCCATCATCGAACCGGGACCGAACCCCATGACCATCTGTGTTTGACGGACTTGATCTTTCATCGTTTTCTCCCGCGGTCAGTCCGCAATTTCCTTAATTTTGAGATCGACCGGCGCCTCGACGTCGCGCATCGAGCGGCCCGCGCGAAAAGCCCTGCGCTCCTTCGGCAGAGCTGCGAGATCGGGATCGAGCACGTCACGAAGAAGACGGTCGCCGCCCCCCTTCGCGTTGTCATAGCTGAATGTAAGACCCTTTTTACTCGCGTCCGTGGCCGCGTCGTGCCACCAGTCGAGGAGACGCTTCGCACGTGCGAGTACATAATCGTGTAACGCATCTTCTTCGCCGTGCATCGCTGCGGATCGCGCGCGTTGGGCGAGTATCTCGGCGTACTGATCCAAACGCATACGACTGCGAAGAATCTCACTGGCTGCGTTCGAAGGGTTGAATGCATCCTCGGCATGACGGCAGAGCCCGACGAGCGCAGGCGCGAGTGCGCGATCAAGCGCGCGCGGCGAGCCCGGCGTGACGCTCGTTGCTTCAACCGAGCGATAGAACGTTGCGTGGAAACTCTCGAAGCGCTCGTAGTGCGATCGATCGCGAGGCTTGTGGATGTTGAGCAGCACCACGACGAGCCCTGGCTTGTCGCGATCACGACCAACGCGGCTGGTTGCTTGGATGTATTCCGAACTGGTCTTTGGTTGACCAAGCACCACCATCATTCCGAGGCGCGTGATGTCTAGACCCACCGAGATCATGTTGGTTGCCAGCGCGAGATCGACACGCCTGTCTTTGTCGCTGAATGGTTTCCCCAACCGTTCCTTCGCAGCAGCAACCTCATCAGTCCCGACGCGCGAAGTCAGCTCGAGCATGTCTTGTTGGATCGAGCGCCGCGTGAACATCGCCTCGACGGGTTCAATCCGACACCGCGGCCGACTCTTGAGCTTGAGTGCAACTTCGTCCTCAGCAATTCGTCGGCTGCCGCCAAGCTCCCGCAAGCTGTTGAAGTAACCAATGACTGTCATGTAGGGATCGGCGGGGTTTTTCTCGTCAGCTGGATTCAAGTCGTACTGAGTCTGCCCACTCGAAAGCAATGCGACGAGCGCGCGTAGCAGCACAACCTTGAGACTGCGTCCTTGTGCGGCAATACCGACATATTGGCGCCCGGCGATCTCCTCATCGGTTCGCGTCTCTGCGAAGAACGAGTTGCGTGGATTGGGTCCTGGTGGTGGGAACACCATCACCTCTGGTCGATCGAACAGCGCCTTGATCTGCGACTTCGCGCGGCGGACCGTCGCGGTGCTCGCAACAATTTTCGGACGAATGCGTGCGCCACCGACGGTGCGCGTGGCGAGCGCATCGATCGCACCTTCATAGATTCCCGCGATCGTGCCCAACGGTCCCGAGATCAAGTGCAACTCATCTTGGATGACAAGTTCCGGTGGCAAGATGGTGAGGTTGCCGCCACTGGGATCGCGTGAGAAACCAGCGGTTGCATGATGGCGATTCACGTGGCCGAGCAAATTTCCGACTTCCGTCGTCCACGGCAGCGCGGCAAACTTGTCGACCGTGGCAATCAAGAAGCATGGCAGTCGGCGGTAGATCGGTTCATCCACCGTGAGGATGGGTAGTGGGCGCTGACCGGTGAAATCGCAGCCATGGCTCGCACAGTAGACGAAGAGATCTTGTGGTTCCTTGATGTTCGGCTCGAGGCGGAACGAGTCCTTCGTGAACTTCGTGCCGCACCAAGGACAACTCTCGAGCGGAATTGGCGATGCTGTCACTCGACCTCGCTTGAAGTCGAGTGTGCGCCGCAGCGCGCTGCCTTCCTGCGCGGGCTTTCCCTTTTCCGCCTTACCCATGCGATTAGGCGTCGCGCCGCTGCCAACCCAAAGCCCAATTTCGAAGCGATGCGCGCCAAGCCGCTCGACATCCTTTTCGCGCTCAAGCTCAAGGGCGCAGATGAGCGCAGCGGCGCGACCAAGTTGATCGAGCGTGAGGAGTCGCAGCGTGTAGCGCATGAGCACCGTCACGCCTGCGCTCTCGATCGTTGGTGTGCGCAAGCGACGCAACACCAGTGTGAACGCGGCAAGCCCGAGGTACGCCTCAGTCTTGCCGCCGCCGGTGGGGAAGAAGAGTAGGTCGACGGTCTCGCGATCGTTGTGCGTGGGATCGTGAATTCCGCGCAGCGCCATAAGAATGAACGCCAACTGGAACGGTCGCCACGCTGGGCTTTCACCTTCTTTGTAGGCGATGCGTCGTCGTGCTTGCGCGGCCATCGCGCGGTTCGCGATGGTGAAAGCTTCGAGCGCGTCGGGCTTGCTCGCGATGAGTTCAATGCCATCGGTCAGCCGTTTGCACACTGCCTTCTGGCTGAGCACGAGATCGCGCAAGGTGTCTGCTTGCGCGCCGTTCAGTCCAGTCGTCGCAGCTTGTATGGCAATCCATGCGGCGTACTGCTCAGGAAGTGCGGCCAGCGCTGCATGCGCCGCGCGACCGTCGGTGAGTGCGCCAAGTTGCTCCATGCCAAACTCAACACCTGCGAGTGATGTAGCTTCGACGCGCTCGACTGTTGCACGCGGCAACCAATCAGTGGTGACAGAGGAGCATGCGCCATTCAATACTCGCGCGCGTGTGGCAACCCCGTGACCCGCAGCAAACTCGCAGGTTTCGCGGAACTGCAGATCGGCGATGCGCTCATCGATGTCGATGTTGGCAAGTTCACCGCGTGGATCGGGCCGCGCGACAAAGCCCGCTTCGCAATCCACCACCAACTGCGGTTGAAAGATCGACGAGCGATACGCATGTGTGCCGTGCGCCGCGCGGCGGTTCACCAGAAAGAGCGACACCGAGCGCGTACCTGCGGGCACGGACTTCACTTTGTTGTGATCAACCACGCGCACGACCTTGGCGATCGCGAGTCCGTCGGAACCAGCGAGCGGCGTCTCTTCCGTTTTCGCAGCTCCTGTGCCCGCGCCGATGGACACACTCATCATGCCAAGCATCGGAGTGCGGCGGTAACCCTTCACTGATTCCACAGCTACGCCGTCTGTCGCAATTGCGCGCGCAGTATCCGCAGCGTCCGCAGCATCCGCAGCGTCCCCGCCCACGGCTGCGTGCGGATCGTTTTCGTTCGGCTCGTCTTCAAAAATCTGACCGTCGACTTCGTAGCGATACTCACCCCACTCAGCACGCACAGACACGCTGTCCACGTTT
>QWPU01000228.1 GCA_003671065.1 Planctomycetota bacterium
ACCGCAAGGGTTCGCTCAGTTCAATTCCTAAAATTGAGAAAGATGCTTGGTTTCGAAGCGAGCAATACTTCCTGTGCTCGCATCGCGCTCAACGTGGGGGCGCTCGCGCTCAACGGTGGGGCGCTCGCCCTCAACTGCTGCAATCCCCATCGGGCAAAGCACTTAACGCGTCATCACACCCCATTACCCCAATGCGCAAGCAGGAGCGACAAATCTGCGGCATCGATCGCGTTGTTGTCATCCAGATCGCCAATCGTCGGATCAGGCATTCCCCAATGCGCCAATAGCAGCGACAAATCGGCCGCGCTCACGACGCCACTGAGATCAAGATCGCCATACGCATACTGCAAACAATCCACCGTTCCATCACTATTTGAGTCCACTTGCATGAAGCCGCACGCGCAGATCGTTGGATCACTCGGCGCCACGCCATCGCACACCATCGGGATGATGATGTTCTGCCACTGACCCGCGGCGAGCTTCGTTGCTTGCCCGAGTGCTGCGCTCACTTCGCCTTGTCCAAACTCATTGCCGCCCCACGCGCTTGAGTTCAACGCGTTATTTCTTGCGACGGTAATAGTCGGTCGCCGTTTGGCCGAACGCATCAATCGTGTAGCCAAAGTCTTCGCGCAGCGCGACTTCCCAGTTCTTTCCGCCTTTGACAGCGCGAATCCAGCGACCGAACGCATCAGCTTGTTGACGCACCATGAGTTCGACAATCGCGTAACCGACGGCGTAGCCAATCGCGTTTGGTCCAGGCCATGTTCCATCCTGATAGTTGAGTCGCATCACATCAGCCACACTTCCGCCTGAACGAATGTAGTCAAGCGCTTGCGGTCGACGCTCTTTATCAACGGGCGATGATTTGAAACTCACGGACGCGATGTACTCGCACAACCCTTCATCGGCCCATGCAGGAAGTCGCGCGGCACTGTGATAGCGATGCATGATGCCGTGGACAGTTTCGTGCAACAGCGTCGCATCGAAACGATCTTGATCATCCGACCAGAAGATGTTCACGAACACTTGCGGGCCGACTTGATGGCAGAGTCCAACAACGCCGCGCGGCGTCATGGAATTGAAACCAGCGGCTTCAACTAAGCGAAACTTCTCTTCATCTGGCTGCAGCAAAATCACTGCTTTTCCCCAGAAAAGATTGAGTCCGCTCGGGATGCCGAAAAGTTTGAGCACCGCTTCGTACATGGCATCGAGACTGCGCGCGCACTCTTGCACGGCGTCGCGTTTGGTGGCGGCATAGAGCAAGAAGTAGCGCGTCTCAACGCAGACAGGCTGCATGCCTGATGCTTTGCAGATTTCTTCGACGCGCGCTTTCATCGCAGCCGTTGCGGCTTCGTGCTCAACGCGCGTAAGAATTGGCCACGGGGGAACGCCGCCTGCTGTTGTTGGAATGCCTGCGCTCATCTTGGTGTGGAGCGCGATGCGTTCGGCGTGCTGCGCGTTGATGAACGCGTTTTCGCCGCGGATTTTTGCAGCGTCGATGAGTGGCTTCGCAGTTTTGTCAGTACGCAACGCGCGTGCGAATGCTGCATCAGAACCACTCCCTTCACCGAGGAGCATGAGCAACTCGCCTTTGAGAATGAGATCATCGACTTGCTTCTCATCGAGAATCTTCGCGGCGAGTGCTGCGAGATCGGCTGGAAGAATGTCGCACCAAAGCGTCTTCGAGAAGCCCTCGCCTGTGGACGCATCGCCTTCGAATCCTTCGCCATCGAAGGAGGTGACTTTGCCATTCACGCGTGCGCCGTTACGCAATCGCGTTTTGATGCTGATCGGCTTCGCGAGTTTTTCGCTGGCGTGCAATGCACTGTTCGGCGCAGTCGCACTGATCGGCACATCATCAGCGCGACAGAGTGGACTCATCGCACACGCAAGACAGCAAGAGAGAGTGAGGAGGCGCATCTAACACTAGCCTACCCGCGGATGCGCGCGAATCACGCAGTAAACGCGGCGATTGCGAGTGTCATCCACACGGCGAGGCTGATCGGGAGTTTCGCAAGCGTTCCCAGAATGCGTCCGATCACGGCGCCGAGCGCGGGCTTCGCGGTTTCGTGCAGCTTGCGGCCTTCGTGAGTGAGTTCGCCGAGCATTGCGCCCATCGCAGTGCCGATCACCGCGCCTGTGAGCGTGCCAACGAGCGGGATCAGAATCAAGACCGTGCCAACGAGCGCACCGATCACGCCGCCGATCATGGAGCCGATCATGCCGCGCGGTGAGGCGCCAAACTTTCGCGCGCCCGCTGCGGAGAGCGCGAATTCGAGGAGTTCGCCGATTGTCGCCATGATGATGACCGCGATGATGGTCAGCGGATGAAATGTGAAACTGGAGCCTGCGGGTAGCCAAAGCCAATCGAGGCAATCGATCATCATCGCACTGATGATGAGAATCCATGCGCCAGGAAGACCTGCGAGGACTGCGAAGACGCACGCGCCGCCAAAGAGCGTGAACGCGAGAGCGAGGGAGTTGGCGACGATTGATGGAGTCATCAGTGTGTTCGTATGCGCACTGTAAACCGCCACTGGTTCTCGGAAATTCGCGTGCCTTCGACTTCGCTTTGATCGGTTCGCAGGCGCAGTGACGCGCCCTCGGCTGACAGTTGCGCGTGGCCTGCGCATTGCATCATCGGCTCGACAAGTCCTCGTCCACGCGAGAGTTCGACCGATAGGGTGAGCGCGAGATACAGCGCTCGGTGCGGCGGTTGTTCGAACGCGTTGTAGTCGCCGTCGACAAGTTCGCCTTCGCGCAAAGCCGAAAGGGGAATACGCCAGGATCGCGCGATTCGAGCGTCTTTTGCAGGCATTTCCGCCGCTTGGGCGCACGCGATAAAGAGGTCGAGGTGCGCTTCGAGCGCGTCAGTCGCCGAGTGCCTGACGATTGCTACGCGCACGGCGCCGACGCCATCTGTGAAGGGGAAACTGTCCAACGGCGCAACCGGCATGCGTGGCACTCTCGCTCATTTTCCAAGCGCGTGCCAAGGCGCGGAAGGATCGCGAAAAGTCCCTATCATCCGACCCAATCATGAACCGAATTCTCCTCGCCGCCATTCTCACTTCGGCCGCTCTCACCGCCTGCGCCGCAAACCGCCCCATGGTGACCGCTAAGAAGGAAGCCGATCATGCGTTCGCATTCGGTGACTACGCCAAGGCCGCGCCTGCGTATCTCGAGATTCTCGAGAAGGCGCCTGGCGATTGGGAAGTCGAGTATCGCTACGGCGTGTGCCTTGCTGAACTTGGAAATCTTCGCGAAGCACGCACGCATGTTGAAACCGCACAAGCCGCTAACCCGACGAGCGATGAAGTCGCTGCGGGACTTGCGCAGGTTTACTTCAAACTTGGTGAGAAGCAGAAGCTCGTGCAACTCTTGCAAGATCGCGGCAATTTCCAGCGCTCACTTGCAAGCCTCATGTTGCTTGCGGATTACGCGCTGCTTATGAATGACGCCGACACCGCAACGACCGCTATCAACGGCGCGATTCTGCTTGCGGAAGGCAATGATTTCGAGCCGTACTTGAAGGCCGTCATCATCGCCGAGAAACTTGGCGACACTAAGAGCGCGTCGCGTCGCCTGCGTCAGGCGTATGCGATTGCGCCGAATGCACCTGCAGTTGGCGCGAAACTTTCGGAGTACGGTCTTGCGATTGAGCCAACCACTGGGCTTCCACCAGGACCGTGATTGTGCGATGACGGCATGAGCGAAGCATGAGCCCGATTTGAGCGCAGAACCAGCAGTTTTCCCTATCTTTAGTGCGCTTGCTGATCCGCAGCGCGCGCGCATGCTGCGTGTGCTTGAGCGCGAAGAACTTGCGGTCGGTGAGTTGGCTGCAGCGCTGCAACTCGCGCAGTCGACCATGAGTCGTCACTTGAAAGCCCTTCATAGCGCAGGCCTTGTTGCCAAACGCGCAGAGGGCACCGCAACTTTCTATCGCCTCGCGCGCGAAACACTCGGCAACGAAGCGCGCGCCGCGTGGGATCTCGTGCGCGGCTCGATCGGTGCGCATCCCACATTTGCTGATGACGATCGCCGACTCAACGAAGTGCTCGCCGCGCGCAACACCGATTCCATTGGTTTCTTCGGGCGCGTTGGTGGTGAGTGGAATGAATTGCGTCGCGGACTCTTCGGCGAGCGCTTTGCAAGTGGTGCGTTGCTCGCGCTGATTCCCAGCACTTGGACGGTTGCCGATCTTGGTTGCGGCACTGGTGAAATTTCCGCCGAGCTCGCGCCGTTTGTTGCAAAGATCGTCGCGATTGATCGCGAACCCGCGATGCTCGAATCCGCGCGCAAGCGTTTGCGCGAGCATCGCAATGTTGAAGTGCGCAAGGGTGAGCTCGCTGATCTTCCCGCAAAAGCAGGGGAGTTTGATGCATGCGTGCTTTCGCTGGTCTTGCATCATGTGCGTTCACCCGCTGCGATCTTGGCGTCTGCGCGCAAGGCACTCGCTCGTCACGGCGCGCTCATCATCATCGACATGGTCGAACACGATCGCACGGAGTATCGCGCGACGATGGGCCACGAACATCTCGGCTTCAGCGCAGAAGCCATGCGCGCGCTTGCAAGCGAAGCGAAATTTTCACTCGATCGCTATCACCCGTTGCGTCCCGCGATTGATTCGCGCGGACCAGGGTTGTTCGTCGCGCGCCTCGTGAAATGATCTTGAAATGAAGCCAAAAACGACAGAGGCCCGATGTGCTCGGGCCTCTGCATGATTTCTTGTTGCGGTGTCTATCGCGCGTTACTTCGCAGCGTCGATCTTCGCAAACGCCGCCGCTGGATCAGCCTTGACCGGACCAACGCAGCCAGGGCAGCACACGCGCACGAGTCGAGTGCCAATCACAACATCGACTGCACCTGCAGCAAGCGGCTTACCACTGATCGGGCACGTGGTGAGTTTGTAGGCGGGCTTCTGCGCTGCGATGACAGCAGTTTCATACTCCGCAACAAACTTCGCAGGCGACTTCTCAAACTTGACCTTGCACTTCTTGCAGCAGAGTTTGTAGACGCGATTCTGATAGACGATGGTCTTGGCGCTGTCGTCGAGCTTCTCGTCCTTCATCACGAGGCAGTTCGTCAACGGATACGCGCCTGCAGCCTTGATGATCGCTTCGTCCATCTTTGGCATGTACGCCGATGGATCAGCCTTGAACTTTGCTTCACATTGCGCGCAGCAGAACTTCACTTGCGTGCCGTTGAGGTTCGCGTCCTTCATGCCGTCAAGCACGGTGGTGACCGCGTCGGCTCCGAGTTTCTCGCCGCTGACGGGG
>QWPU01000229.1 GCA_003671065.1 Planctomycetota bacterium
GAGCGATCCGTCACGCCTCACTGCCGCGCGTATGGTCGAAGATCTCGGGCTTGATCACGCGGTGTTTGCGCAACGCGCCGCAGAGCATGCCTGGACACGACTCGCGGCGCTTCCAACCCACGCTTCCAGTTCAACTGCGCTGGCCGCTTGGTGGCTTGATCGCCTCGCAGCAACGGACACGGATCTGCCGCGACCCACGCTCATCGAGCAGCGCACCGCCGTCGACACCATGCGTCGCAACCTCACGCTTTCCAACGATGACGCCGGCGCGCTCACCTCATTGCTCGCCGCCCGCGAAGCACTGCTCGACGATTTCACTCAGCTCACTCTCGCGCAGCGCGTTCGTGTGAGTTCTCGTCCAGGTTTTGACGAGGCGCTCGCCGTGTTGGCGGGTGAATGCCCCGACCGTTGTAGCCTTTTGAGGGCACAAATCGATCGAGAAAATCCGCTCCGAGCGCTTCCAGAACCGCTCCTCAACGGAAGCATGTTGCTTGCGGAAGGTATGCAGGCAAGCCCTATATTCAAGGTGATTTTGGACGAAACGCTCAACGCGCAGATCGAGGGGCAGATCGATTCGGCCGCGGCCGCGCTGCAGTTTGCACGGCAAATTGTCTCGACCTCAGGCGCGCGCGACGGTCGCCAATCCCGCGGCTCCACCGATCGCACTCCATAAAGAATTTGGCCTCTCGCGAGTGATCATCGGCCGAGAAATCGCGCCAAGATTTCGCGTCTCAACGCAAGAATGTCTCGCAACCAATGTGGAGGTGGGGGTAGGATGCGTCTTCTCAGGTCGATGTCCGACCTTTCGCGCCATCACTTTGAGTACTTTCGAGAACACTTCATGCGACGCATCCCGCAAGCATCCTTCCGAACTCTCGCACTCACCGCGCTCACGAGCGCGACTCTCCTCTGCCTCGCAGCGAGTCCAGTCGCTCTCGCGCCGCTAGCACTCGCAGTTGACGGCGCGCCGCTTCCCTCGACTCTGAGCGCGCCGAAGATCTATGTCTTCCCGATGGAAGGTCAGATGGGAACCGACATCTCGCCGCAACTCGTTGACATCATGATCAAGGACATCAAGAAGCAGAAGCCGGACATTCTGGTCATGCAGTTGAAGAGCGCGGATATCGACCGCAACGACTATCTCAAGAACGACGATCCTAAGGAATTCGGCAAGCCGATGATCGAGGAGTATCGCGACATGGTGCGCAAGATCCACGAGGATCTTCCAGAGATCCCGCAGATCATGTGGGTTGAAGACTCGGTCGGTTTCTCATCGCTCATCGCGCTTGGTTGGCCAAACATGTACATGAAAAGCGACGCGCGCTTGTGGGGTCTGCAAGGTGTTGCGCGACTCGCAGGCGGTTGGACCGACCCCGATGTCGCAGCAAAAATGCTCGCGGCGTGGACAGGCATCGGTAAGGGCATCATTCAAATCGGCGGATACCCGCTTGAACTCGGTGATGCGATGATCTTCCCTGAGAGGTTGCTCAGCGTGAAGTTTGACGGTCGCACGGTGGCTTGGCTCAACGACACCACAGGCGTGTGGATTGTGGACGGCAGCAACGAAGGCGTTGTGAATTTCGAAGCGACGATTGCTGAAGACACGCTGCTGTCTGACGGCACCGCTGACAGCCTTGACGATCTCATGTTCCTTCTGGGTTACCGCGAGTACACGCAGACCGAGAGTGGACCGAAGCTTGCAAAGCAATATGTCGCTGACTGGCGCAAGGCGCTTGAACGCTGCGAAGAGCTTGCTGGTGAAATTGAAAGCATGGAGCCAACCGTTCAGGGTCTCACCAAGGCGAAGGGCGCGCTTGAGAAGATTCTTGCGGCGATGAAGCAGTATCCCGCGGTGCAGACACGCCTCGGCAATAAGCAGAGCGATATTGAAATCATGATCGACAACATCAAGAAGGACATCCAGCGCGCGAAGGATGCAGGCAAGGGCAATGGCGGAAGTGGCGGTGGTGGCAACAGTCGCGGACTCGGCGGTGGCGGCATGGGCGGTCGACGACCACCTGGTTGAGGCTCATTTGGTGGTAGTTGATTGGGTTCACACGACGATTCATGTTTTACGATTTATGTCTTACGATTCCGTTTAACTTTGATTTCACTTCACGAGCATTCACTCCTACTCAGTTCGCCTAGCAGGCACGCTGAGCATCTTTCGAGACGAATCATGAATACCCATTGGAACCTTCCGTCTGCTTCGCGAAAACTCGCGACCGCATCCGTCGCGCTCGCCATCTTCGCAACAACACCAGCGATCGCAGGCGATGTGAAACTCGCTAGCGGCGGCGTATGGCGCGGTGATGCGGGCGCTCAAGTGCGTGTGACCTACACGCTCAACAGCAAAGAGTTGACGCTCGAAGGCAAGGTCGTGAAGACCGACAAGGCGTTCATCGTGGTTGAAGTCACCGAAGGCACGAAGACTGTCAAGAAGACGATCAGTTCGTACGACTTGAAGAAGATCGAAACGCTTGACGTGACTGCAGCAGCTTCCACTGCGCCAGCGACTCCTACTGCGCCAAAGACTCCTACTGCGCCAACAACTTCCACTGCCGCAACAACTTCCAAGCCAGTCACTGCAGCAACTTCACCAGTCGTTGCTTCGAGTTCAGGTGTGCCGAACATCTTCGTGCTTCCTTGGGAAGGCATGGTTGGGCTTGGTGCGCGTCATAACGAAATCGAAGCCATCGGCATCGAAGCCGACAAGTACGGACCAGGTCAAATCATCGTGCTCCTTGTCGATAGTCCCGGCGGCATGGTGGTCGAAGGTGATCGCGTTCACGAGACGATGAAGAAGTTGCGCGAGCGCCATCGCGTTGTCGCGTGGATTAAGAAAGCGATTTCAGCCGCGGCCTTTACCAGCCTGCACTGCGACGAGATTTACTTCATGCGTTGCGGCGCACTCGGATCCATCACGATGTTTGCGGGTCAAACTGCAATTTCGGGGAAAGAGCTTGACGCATGGCTCGATAAACTCGGCGAAGTCTGCGAGTACGGCGGTCGTCCAGCGGTTGTCGGTCAAGCGATGGTGACGAACCCGATTCTCTGCAGTTACGACCGCGATGAAGAAGGCAACATCACTTGGTACGACACGCTTGAAGGCAAGTACGACCTCTCTGATGCAAGCCAGAACCTCACACTCAACGCCGAAAACGCGTTGCATTGCAAGTTCTCTGACGGCACTGCTGACACAGTCGCGGAACTCGCTGTCTGCCTTCAACTCAAGGAGTGGAAGGAAGTAAGTGATATCGGTCGAAAGATCCACGCGAACTGGCAGAAGTTGGTGAGCGACTGCGAAGATAGCGTTCCGCGCGTCCTGAACGATTTGCAGAATCCATCGGGCAGCAACGCGATCGAACAAGCGCAGAGTCAGGTCAAGGCTCTCACGAAATTGCTTGAGTGGTGGCGCAAGTGCGAGCCGTGCGTGATGATGGCTGGCGTTCCTTCTGAGGAAGCGCTGGAAAAGGGTCTTGAAGAAGCGAAGAAGCGACTGAAGGATATGAAGAAAGACTGACCTCAAGAATCGTGGCTTGCGAACGCACTTCGCGATTGCTGCGTGACTCGCTCTAGAACAACCAATCAAACCGCCTCGCATTCGTGGGGCGGTTTTCTTTTCACGCGTGTTTCCTCAGTTGCGCGTTTCTCTTGTCGCAGCGACGATGAGCTAATGACCGAGCCAACGCACTCATCGACTCCGACAGATCCATACGCGCCATACCCTGAAGCAACTGATGAACCGCCGATGCGCTGGGCCGTCGTATTCGGCATTCTCTCGCTCGCGATCGGCGTGTTTGGAATGTGCTTCCAAACTCTTGGCGCCGTCGGTAGTGTGGCCATGGACAAGCTGCTCGGCTTCGCGGGCATGGAAATCTCACCTGCACCATCGATCATCGCGTGGACTGGCGGCATTCAAGCGGTCATCAATGCGCTACTCGGGATCGTGCTCATCGTCGGCGCTTGGAATCTTCTCATGCGCAAACCGATCGGTGTCAAACTCGTGCGCACCTGGGTGATTGCGCGCCTCGTCATGGTGGTCATCGGTTTCGCGGCTGCGATGCTCACGATGAAGGCGAACATCGAATGGCAAGTCGTGATGACTGGCGAGATTCGCGAATCTGTTCGCAAGATGGGCACCGTAAAAGAGGCTGACTTACCGCCGCTCATCAATGAGGCTGAGGCGCAACAGAAAACGGTGTGGGCAATCGGTGGCGCGACGCTCGCGTTTGCGATCTGGCCACTCGTCATGGGCTATGTGCTGTCGCGACCGCGCGTGAAGAGGGATCTAGAGGCGTGGGAAGCGGCGGCGCGCGATGCGGTGTGACGGGCGTCTGATCGCCGTCAGAATCTACTCACCCAACTTCGCGTCGCTGAAACAAGATCGTCGCAACCGCGAGCAATCCTGAGACGAGCGCCAGCGTGTAGGGCACGGTGTATGCGATGTAGTCGAGCGGAATCGAACGCTTCTGCGTCAACGCATCACTGAGCCAAAACGCCTGGAAATTAGGCAGTGCCGCGCGAAGGAACGACACGAGCATCCACCATGCGCGATCACCCATCGTGGCCGCGCTGCCATCGGCCGCACCGTTGGCGAGCACTGCGCTCGCATCAATCAGCGTGCGTCCGAGCATCCAATCGCTCAGCAGTCCGAGCATAAAGATCGACACAACAATCGTGAGCGTGAGCACTTGCCCAAGACGCGTGCTCGCCGCAATCGCAACCGCGTTGAGTACCAGCGTTGCAAACGACATGAGCAGTAGTGCTTTCCAAATCTCTGGCTCAAACTGCGTCGAGATCGCGACCGAATTGAACTCCGCGTCAAAGAACAGGCTCATGAGATAGGCCAGTCCCAACAACGGCACCGAGAGGCTCAGCGTCCACGCCGAAAAGCTGCGGCCGTAGAAGTAATTCATCCACGCGCCCGCCATCACCGACGCAATCACCGCAGCACCGCCGAAGAAGATCACAGGCAGATGAAACGGATCGCGCGCGGTTTGCAGCGTGCCGTGGACTTCCACAAGCGCGAACACGAGGCTCAAGATCGCAAGCGACAACACCATCGATACCGACACGCCCAGAAACTTGCCAACAATGAAGATCGGCCGCGGGACGGGCTTGCTCACCACCGTCAAGACGGTGCGATTCTCGATTTCGCGTGAGAGCACATTTGTGGCAAGAAACGCGGCAAGAACCGCGGTCGCGAGGAAGACTGTCGACAGGCCGATGTCCACGAACATCCGC
>QWPU01000023.1 GCA_003671065.1 Planctomycetota bacterium
GTGCCCGCCGATCACGCACAACGCGCCGCGCTTGAAAACGCCGCGCATACCTGCCCAGTGCACGCGAGTTTGCACCCTGACATCGACGCGCCGATCGTGTTTGTCTACACAGGTTGAGCGCGCGCGAGCCACTCGTCAGCGAGAAAATGTCGGACCAGTCGGCGTGATGAGTCGCTTGAAGTGTTCGTCCTTCACGCTCAAATCCTTCCGGCTCAAATCCTTCCAGCTGTTGGGATACGCGCCATCATCAAGCGCAATCGCTTCCTTCGTCGGCATGAGCGGACGAAATGTGTCGCACATGATCGCGAGCTCGTCAGTGTGCGTCTTGCCAAGCGACTGTTCAATTGTGCCTGGATGCGGTCCGTGCGGAATTCCAAGCGGATGCAATGAGATCGAACCAACTTCGATGCCGCGACGCGCTTTGTAGTTTCCAGCCGCGTAGTACATCACTTCATCACTGTCGATGTTCGAGTGGTTGTACGGAATCGGAATCGCCTTCGGATGAAAGTCGAGTGGCCGCGGACAAAACGCGCAGATGACAAAGTTGTGCGCCTCAAACACTTGATGAATCGGCGGCGGCAAATGCACCATGCCAACGAGCGGTTGGAATTCCAATGCGTTGAAGCAGTAGGGGTAGTAGCAGCCGTCCCAGCCAATGACATCGAGCGGGTGATAGTCGAAGTCGTAACTGTGCATGCGATTGAGCGCCTTGATGCGCACTTCAAAGCTCCCGCGCTCGTCGTAACTCAGCGGCATGTGCGGCACACGAAGATCGCGCTCGCAATACGGCGCGTCCTCAAGAAACTGCGAGGTCTTCTTCGACACATAGCGCGCAGGCGGAAGCACATGCGAGCCATTCACCGCTTCAAAACAGACGAATTTGCCGTACGGCATGTCGGTCTGCGTGGTGTCGGTGGGTCGATCACTGTCGGCAAGACGATCAAACTCCATCGAGTAAATGGTGCCGCGCGGAATCACAATGAAGTCATGCGGCTTGAACGCGAGCGTGCCAAAAAGCGAGCGCACGAATCCTGTGCCGAAGTGGATGTACAAACACTCATCGCCTTGCGCGTTCTTGAAGTGATACGCCATCTGCTCCGCTGGTTGGCAGAGCGACATCTCGACATCGGCGTTACCAAGAATCACACGCCGACCACTCACAGGATCACCCTTGGCTGTGAACTTCCATGATTGCAGATGGCGCATGCGCAGCACATCAGTCTCAACATACTCGGGCGCGGTGGAATGGAGCGCTCTCCAACCACTCACCTGCGTTGGTGGATGAATGTGATAGAGCGTGCTACTTGGACCCGCGAAGCCTTCGGTGCCGAAGACCTCTTCGCTGTAGAGCGCGCCATCGGGACGAAGGAATTGGATGTGTCGCTTGCTTGGCACTTCGCCGCGTTGAATGTAGTAGGGCATGCGTTGATCTTTCGTTGCGAGAGAGAGTGGTTAGAGATTGCCGCGACGATCTTGTTCAAGCTCGAGGCTTTCGAACAATGCACGGAAATTGCCTTTGCCAAAGCTCTGAGAGCCTCGACGACAGATGACTTCAATAAACAGCGTGGGCCGATCTTGCAGCGGCATGGTGAACAATTGAAGTAAGTAGCCTTCGTCGTCCGCATCGACAAGGATGCCGAGTTCTTTGATGCGACGATGATCTTCCGTGACCTTCGCGTTCAACTCGCCTTCGACTCGGTCCCACACCTTTTCGTAGTAGGTGTCGGGAAGACGGAGGAAGTCGACGCCGCGGCGACGAAGTTCCGTGACGGTTTCGAGCGCATCATTGCAGCGAAACGCAAGATGCTGGATGCCCGCGACGCCCTTGGTGTAGTCGAGATACTCCTGCACTTGACTCTTGCGTTTGCCGTGGGCTGGCTCGTTGATGGGAATCTTGATGAGACCAGAACCCGAGTCCATCACTTTCGACATGAGCGCGGAGTACTCGGTGGAAATGTCCTGATCATCGAAGTGCTTGAACAATGCAAAGCCCAGCACTTCGGAGTACCACTGCACCCAACGATTCATCTCGCCAAGCCCGACATTGCCAACGCAGTGATCAAGGCATTCGAGACCGCATGGATGTTCGATGTTGAACTGATTGAGCGTGAATTCTTTGGCGCGCGCGTAACTCGGCATGAACACGCCGCCCGCCTTCACCTTTGAGAGTTCGTAGCCGCCGCGCCGCGACACAAATGTGTGAATACAGCGGCCAAAGGTGCGAATCGCCGCGGTGGTGACGGTGCCCGTGGCATCAGTGACTTGGATCGGTTCATGCTCGCTGATCGCGCCGTTCTTCACAGCTTGTTGCCACGAGAGTGCCGCGTCGCGCACCGTGAAGGCGATGTCTTTCACGCCGTCGCCGAAGCGCGCCACCTCTTGACACGCAGGGTGCTCTTCGTGCAAACCACTGGTGAGAATGAGCCGGATGTTGCCTTGACGCAACAGATACGACGCTTCCGAACGCGAGCCTGTGGTGAGGTCGCTGTACTGCTCGATTTTGAAACCGAAAGTGTGCGCATAGAAGTAGGCAGCTTGCTTGGCGTTGCCGACATACATGCGCACCGAATCAATGTCGGTCAGCGCAAGAGGATCTGTGGTGCGCATGGCGCTGGTGATAGGAAGAGCGGTGGTCATGTATGAGCTCCAGAAACTGGTGCGATGGCGCTTTCACGCACAACCGCGGCGTAGGTGCGCATCGCGTCGCGCAGTTCATCAAACGAATCAAGAACGAAGAGTGTTGGTTGGTAGTGATCGATTTCGAAGGGCGTTGAGCACGCTTCGTGCAGATCGAAAGGGCGTCGATCAACATCAGTCGATACCAAGCAATGCCGCGATTCGCCTGGTGAACTGATGAGTCCTGCGCCATAGACGCGCAGCGCGCCGCGTTCGCGAATCAATCCGAACTCAACGGTGTACCAGAAGAGTCGCGCGAGTCGCTCCGTATGTTGCGCATCGGCAACGAGCGCCGCTTGGCCGTATTCCTGCAGGAAATCAGCAAACGAAGGATCCGCGTGCAGGGGCACATGGCCAAACACATCGTGAAAAATGTCGGGCTCGGGGAGATAGTCGATGCGCTCTTTGGTGCGGATGAACACGGTTGTCGGAAACTCGCGCTGCGCCAAACACGCGAAGAACGGGCGCGCAGAAATGTAGCCAGGCACAGCGCGCGACTGCCAGCCTGTCAGTCGTCGCAAATTTGTGTTGATGATGCGCAAGTCGGGAATCGCATCGGGTCCAAGCCCAATCGCGCGCGCGCCACGAAGCCACACTTCGCTCGCATGAGCTTCGAGATGATCATGTTGGCGTCGATAGAGTTCACGCCACACCTGTTGATCAGCACCTGAATAGCCCTCATAGTGCTGATCGATGTACATGCCGCTTGGGTTAGTGAAACCAGGCTCACCGAAATGCAACGCATACTCCGTGGCCGCGTTTGCTTGCGCGCCATCAAGCATCGCGCGCGAAAGGCTGTAGGCGGATGCGGCATCAGCGCGCATCGCGGCTGCATCGTCGGCCTGTCCGTTGATCTGCTGAGGGTTTGTCATGGTGAGTTTCCAAGGCTGAACGCCGTCAGGCACGAGACAACGATCAAGATATCAGGATATCTCGAATAGGCAAGAGCCCTCGGTGTGTAAGCGGGAATATGCCGACCTCATCGGACTCGCCGTACCCTGCGTCGCGTTCTGAGGACATGCATGTCTCATTCCGCTCTCGCCCTCACTCATCACCGTCCTTGGCCGTTCCCATCGGGACCTTGGTCAATTGCCATGGAGTGGAATGATCTCGCGTTTCTGCATTGGCGCGTGGACGCGAAGAAGATCCAGGCGTTGCTGCCTGAAGGTCTCGAACTCGAAATGTGTGATGGTTCCGCGTGGCTTGGCGTTGTGCCGTTTCGCATGGAACGGACTCGTGCGCGCTGGTTTCCGCCGATTCCGAGCGCGCACACTTTTCCCGAACTCAATGTGCGGACCTATGTGCGATGCGCAGGCAAGAGCGGTGTGTGGTTCTTCAGTCTTGATGCGGCAAGTCGTCTGGCAGTGGAGGGCGCGCGGGTTTTGTTTGGATTGCCGTATTTTTCGGCGCGAATGAATTGCGTACGGCGCGACGACAGCATTATGTATGACAGCGAACGATGCGATCGACGCGCGCCGAGTGCAGCGTTTCATGCGAGTTGGCGCGCGTGCGGCGAGTGCAGCGTTTCTGCGCCCGGAACGCTCGAGCATTTCTTGACGGAGCGCTATTGCCTCTATTCCGTCCGTCGTGGTTCACTGCTGCGCGGTGATGTTGCGCATGTGCCGTGGCAAGTCGGGCCAGTGGAACTGAGTCTTACGAAATGCACGATGACGCGGTTGCTTGGCATTGACCTTGCTAGACCGCCTGAGTCGTCCCTCATTGCGCGATCGATGCAGGTGCTGGCGTGGACTCCGCGGGCGGTGTGAGCGGCGAAACTGCTGGAAATTCAGGGTGAATCGCGCGATGAGCTGGTCCATCGAGGTCGTCAAATTGTCCGCTGCGCGCGGCCCACACAAACGCAGCGATGAAGGCTGCGCCAACTGCGATGCCGATGGGCACGGCGAAGTAGAGCAGTTCCATCAGTGTGTCTCCGATGTCGCACTCGTTGCGAGTGAAGCGCGGATACTCGAAAGTCCAAGTTGCGCATCGCTTGGCGCGCGTGCTCCACGCAAGCTCGTCACTAGGACTGTGAGTCCTGAGAGCGGCATGAGAATGGATGCGACGATTGGATTCACAAAGCCAAAGAACGCGAGCACTGCACCCAAGGCGTTGTAAGCGACTGAGAGCGCGAGATTGAGATGAATTGTCTGCATTGTGCAGCGCGCTGTTCCAAGAAGCCGAGCGAGTGGCGCGAGACCTTCACCCGACAAACACGCGTCGGCCGTAGTCGTCGCACTCTGCGCTCCGCCCCGCACTGCGACGCCACAGTCGGCAGCAGCGAGCGCGGCGAGATCGTTGATGCCGTCGCCGACCATGACGGTTGGTCGCGCGAGCGAAGGGTCGCTTACGAGAAGCAACTTCGCTTCAGGTGTCAGTTCACCGTGGATCTCATGGGCTTCGAGTCCAACCTTGCGTCCAATGTCAAGCGCGACTGCGGCATGATCACCGCTAGCCAAATGAATCGCCCAGCCGCGCGAGCGAAGTGCGGCGATGGTTGCGCGCGCATCAGTTCGAATCGCATCACCGACTCCAATCAGCGCAATGACGCAATCACCTCTCGCAACGAATACAGGCGAAATACCCGCAGCAGCAAAGGCATTTGCGCGTTGTGTGAAGTGGTCAGGCACAGTCATCTGCGCACGATGCATGAGTTGAAGCGATCCAACTGCGACACGCCCACGAAGGCCCACGCCTTCGACACCTGAGCCTGCGTGTTCAATGATGTTGTCGAGTGATTCGAGTTGCGCACTGGAGCCCGCCGCATTGATGAGCGCGCGAGCGATCGGATGGACGCTGCTGCGCTCAAGTTGCGCTGCTAACGCAATCGCTGATGCGTCGCCTTCGATCTCAACAACTTCAGGTTGTCCGCGCGTGATAGTGCCTGTTTTATCGAGAATAACAGTGCCCACGCGAGCAAGTCGCTCAAGCGTGTCGCCGCCTTTGATGAGAACGCCGTGACGAGCCGCCGAGCCGATGCCCGCAAGCATGGCAAGCGGCGTCGCAAGGCCAAGCGCGCATGGGCATGTCACAACTAGCAACGCGACGGTGCGTGCTGTTGCTTCGAAGCCACCGATGCGCGGCCACCAAAACACAATCGTGCACGCCGCAGTGATGAGCACGGTCATGAGAAACCAACCAGCAATGCGATCAGCAAGCAGACAGATCGGCGCGCGCCGCTTCGATGCTTCGCGCACCAGTTCAAGAATGGATGCTGCGCGAGTATCGCTGCCAACGCGTGTCACTCGCACGCGCGCTGATCGTTCGAGCGCGCGCGAACCTGCTTCGACCACATCTCCGCAATGACGCAGCACAGGCCGCGATTCGCCTGTCAAATGCGAGAGATCGAGATGACACGCCTCGCTGACAAGCACTCCATCAGCGCCGAGGAGTTCATGCGCAGGCACTTCAATGAGATCATTCACTTGAAGTTCATCGACGAACACTTCGCGCGTGTGCGTCTGCGCATCTGCACAGTCCAGCGCGGTTTCAACGCGAAATGCTGTTGCAGGAATGATGTTGAACAAACTTTCCACGCGTTGAAGCGCGCGGCGTTGCTGCGAAGTTTGGAGGTAGCGACCGACGAGCAGAAGGAACACGAGCATCGTCGCGCCTTCGCAGTAAATCGCGCCTGCTCCCAGAATGGTCGACACGATTCCTGCGGCGACAGCACTCGCCAAGCCAAACGCCACAGGAATATCCATGTGGGGCACGCCTGCTCGAATGGCGGCGATCGCATTGAGAAAGAAGACACGACCTGGCCAAACGAGCGCGAGCATCGCGATCGACACGCTCCACCACTGCAAGAAGATTCGCATCGCGGCGGGCATCGAATCAATGAGTCCGCCATAGAGGCCGAACGCGAGACCCATCGCGTTGACGGTGAGTCCGCCAGCAGCGCCGAGCGCAATGAGTTGGCGCCGCGTGCGTTGTCGCTGCGCTGCTTCATCACGAATCGCGCCGACCGCCGAGAGTTGGTATCCGAGTGAATCGAAACTGCGCGCCACGCTTGAGAGCTGCGTTGCAGCAGGATTCCACGCAAGTTCGACAGCGCTTTCCGCAAGATTCACGCGCGACGCAACGAGTCCAGGCACGATGCGTGGCAGTGATTCAAGCAACCAAATGCACGCGCCGCAGTGAAGCCCATCAATGCGAAGACGCGCGCAGGCAACGCCGCCGCGCTGCGAAACATGTGCTTGCGCAAACGCTTCGCGATCAAGGTGTTCAAATCCACGACCGCTGACGCGCGCAGGAAAATTCTCGCCCTCGCGGCGTTCTTCGCGCGCAGCGAGTTCGTAGTAAGCGGCTAAGCCTGCGTCGTGCAGGGAGTGCCACACTGCGCGGCAGCCACTGCAACAGAACGGCGTTGGATCAGCAGCGCGCATTTCATGCGATGGAACAGGCAGACCGCAGTGAGCGCAGGCGCATGCTGTGTGAGTCAAGGGTGTATTCGCCGCGATCGCAGTCATGGCGTCGTGCCCTCAACGGTGAAGGCGCTCGAGGCGCTCGTCTCATCGCTCGTCTCATCGCTCTTCGCGCAACACGCAGGCGTTTCATCCGCGAGATCTTCAACGCGATGCGTCTGTTGCGTCAGCGCATGCATTACCCCGGGCGCAATCGACGCGCGATGCGAGGCAACATCGACACCGACCGCAATCAGCAGTACTGCCATCGCACCTTGAACGAAGCGGCCGAGCGATCCCGCAGCAAGACGAGCGCCGAGCACAACCGCTGTAAGCGCAGGCACACTTCCGAGCCAAAACGCAGCCATTACTGCAGCACCGGCCCCAATGCTCGCGCTGCCTGCTGCGACAACAACGAACGCCCACAACCATCCGCATGGCAATAGCGGCGTCACGAAGCCAAGTGCTGCGGCGCGCGCATTGGGTGGAAACTTCATCGCGATGAGATGCCATCGTTTCGCAGGTTCAGCAAGCCACGCGGGCAGTTGGGGAATGCCAATGCGCGCGCCATACAGGCGCAGCAACATGACGAGTCCAATCGATGCAAGCGTGGCACCGGCCACAATCGATGCAACTTGTTGAACGCCGACGAGGCTTGCGCCAAGATCCGCAATCGAGCCGAGCGCGCCTGCGATCGCGCCGAGCACGATGTACGAAACGCCGCGTGCGCACTGGTAAGACATTGCCGCGCCAGCCGCGTTTTTGCTGGAGCGCCCTGAGCTTGAGCAACTCAGTTTTTCGCTGCTACAAGCGACGAGCGCGAGCGGTCCACACATTCCAACGCAATGCACGCTGCCTGTAAGACTTGCGATGAGTACTGCGCCAACAAGTGCAAGCGTGGGATCAGCAGCAGTCATGGTTGCACCTGTGCGAGTGTTCGTCGAAAGCGATCGGTGTAGATGTCTTCGCCGCGTTGCACATGAACGCAAAACTCGTAGATTCCCTTGCACGGCACAGAGAATGTTCCGCTGTATTCACCAGGAAGCGCTTCGATGAGTTTGACTTGTTGACGCAAGTCAGCGTTGGCAAGAGGCACGCACTCCACGGTGATGAGCGCCGCGTCGATAGCGTTCGTGTTGCGGTCTTCGATGTGCAGGCGAATGCCGCCGCGCGTGGCATCGATGCGTTCAATCGCGGAAGTCAGCAGCCATCGAAGTCGATCGTTCGCAGCGGTCTGATCGATTTCGCGTTGGAAATGTGCGGCTTTTTCGTCGTAACCTGGCTCTACGCCAAGCGGATGATTGGCGACAGCGAGGACAACGGTCAGCGTCCCCAACGACACACTTACAGTGAGTAACACGATGGGCACGAAGATCCAACGACTGGCGATGAGTTTCGACATCATGGCGTACTTTCTTTCTGTTGCGGCTCTTCGCTGTCTTGTGTATTGAGCGGTGGAAGCGTCATCGGACCGAGGATCGTGACGGTGGCTTCAAGCGACGAGTCAAGGTTGTCGATCACGCGCAACGCAACGCTTCGTCGACCCCGTGTGAAGTGCTCGGGCGCGCTGATCAATGTGAATTCGGTTTCGATGCCTTCGAATGCAGGCACAATGACTGCTGCTATTCCAACGAGCGTGGTCGACGCATCGGCGCGAATCTCGCAGACGCGCAGCGTGTCAGTGCGATTGTCTAGCCGAACACGTACAGGTGTTCGAATGCTGCCAGCGTCATCGGTGGTGAAACGCTCGTCCTGAATGCGAAGTTGCGTGAGCGCAAGAGGCGATCGCGCAGCGAGGACGAGGCCAAACGCTGTGATAAGTCCAAGCAATATGATCGGATAGATGACGACGCGCGGTCGAAGTCGTCGTTGTTGCTTTCCCGTTTCGAATGACGCTTGCGATTCCGTGAACCGTGGCACCCCCACAAGCAAGGCTCGTCGTTGTTGCTTTCCCGTTTCGAATGACGCTTGCGAGCCATAGCGAATGAGTCCGAGAGGAAGATTGAGCGTGGTCATCACCTTGTCGCATGCATCAATGCACTGCGTGCAGTGCACACACTCCATTTGCAGGCCTTTGCGAATGTCGATGCCAGCAGGGCATGTGCGCACACACAGGTTGCAATCGACGCATTGGCCCTTGCTCGTGCCGCATCCGGCAGTGAGTTTTCCACGCGGTTCACCGCGCAATGCGTCGTAGCCCACGATCAGTGATCGTCTGTCGAGTAGCACCGATTGCAGGCGCCCATAGGGACACACAATCGAGCAGAGTTGTTCGCGGAAGTAGCCGAAGAGAAAAAGCATGGCCAGCGTCATGGCGACAAATGTCGTGAATGCCACGGGATGTTGGCTTGGTGGAGAGAACATCGCGTGCGCGAGTGGCTTCGCGCCCACGAACCACGCAACAAAGGTGTTGCTCAAGTGAGCGCTGACGACGATGTATGCCGCTGCAAGTGTGACCACTCGCCATGCTGCGGGTTTAGCGGCATGCGCGGACTTTCGTTCGCCGAGCAGCCATCGCTGCAATGGACGAAAAACGAATTCGAGATACACAGTTTGTGGACACGCCCATCCGCACCACACGCGACCAAGCATGGCGGTCAACCAGAACAGCGTCACGAACGCGATGAGCGTGAGCAGTGCAAGAAGCAAAGTGTCTGTTGGTCGCAACACAGTTCCGAAGAACACGAGGCGCCGTGCGGGAATGTCGAACTGCACCAACGGCAGATTTCGATACGACAGAAACGGCGTGATCGCATAGATCGCGATGAGTACGCAAGCAACGATGCCTCGACGTTTCCACCACATTCCTTTCACAAGATGTGGAGACAGCCAGCGCCGACGACCTGCGACATCCATCGTTGGGATAAGCATTCCCTCGGGCGGGGGAAGTGCTGGTGAGTCGGGTTGCTGTGGTAGAGCGTTCATCTCGAGAAGACCTTGGAGAGTGCACGCGGAGTTACTTCGGAGCTTCTAGCGTCGAAGTGCTTGGTGTCAGAAATGTGCTCCACGCTGCTGGTTTCAAGTCACCTTGCGCAGCTTTCGGTGCGGCTGGCGTGCCGCCGCGCAAACTTGCGACATAGCCCGCGAGCACGACAAGTTGGGTGTTGTTGTAGCGAGGACTCCACGCGGGCATGCCCTTTGGGACAACGCCGTCATGCATCACGCGAAAGAAATCCAGCGGTGAACGAATGTTGATGTAGGTGTCATCACACAAATTTGGTCCTGCATTTCCGCCGCCATCCGCTGCGTGGCAGACGCTGCAGTTCGTGCGGAACATCGAGCGACCAATGAGCAGCTTCTTCGGATCTGCGGCAACACCAAGAATTGTTGAAACATCAACGGGCATCGGTCCAAGTTGCGCGAGTTGTGCTTCTGCTGCCGCAGCCATCTCGTCATCGAGTTCCAGGTAGATGCTCGGTCCGACACCAATGTGGTAGTACACGATGTAGAGCGGCGAGAAGAGAATGCAAGCCCAAAAGAGAAAAGTCCACCAGCCTGGCAGCGCGTTGTCGTACTCGCGAATGCCATCGCATTCGTGATCAAGAACTTGAGGTTCGACGGTGGAGGATTCAGGCATGGTTGGTGTCCTTGAGGCGTGCGTGATGCGTGGGCGATTGCGTGAGCATGGGTGCGTCGTCGAGTGGCAATCGCGCGGAGTGCTCGAGCGTGGGCGCGCGCATTCGAATGAGCTTCACAATGATGATGGTGAGCATGAGCACGCCACTGATGACGCTCACTTCAGTCCAGAATGGATCGGCGGCAAGAATCGAGAGATTCATGGAGTTCCGCCAGTCGCAGCAGCGGTTGGAGTTGCAACGATGGGCGCCGTGGGCTTGCTGATGTCGGTGCCTAGACGCATCAAGTACGCGATGAGCGCAACGACCTTTCGCTCTTCAACGCCCGTTGGTCCGCCTTCAACAACGACGATGTCGGCAATGAGTTTTGCCTGTGCGCGTGCAGTGATTGACGCGTTTTCAATCTCTGCGTTGGTGTACTCCACGCCGAGCGTCTGCATCGCTTTCAACGAAGCGGTGAGTTCACCAAGGTCTAGCGGCTTCTCAAGCAAGTGCGTGTAGCGAGGCATGATGGAGCCTGGACTCGTGTCGGTCGGATTATTGAAGTGACGCACATGCCAATTCGGTGAAGGCAATTTGCGACCGACCCGCGCAAGATCAGGACCAATGCGCCGTGAACCCCAGAGAAATGGATGGTCGTTCACAAACTCGCCTGGTTTCGAGTACTCGCCGTAGCGCTCGATCTCTGCACGCAAAGGACGAATCATCTGCGAGTGGCAGTTCATGCAGCCTTCAGAGATGTAGACATCACGACCGACTAACTCAAGTGGTGTGTAGGGCGTGACGCTGTCAATGCGCACGGTGTCGCCTTTGCGCAGGAACAGTGGAACGATTTCAAAGAGACTCGCAGTGACAATCGCAACCGCAACCAGCACGGTGAACAGCGTGGCCAAGCCTTCCCATTTGCGATGCCAACGCATCTGTGAAAACACATCAAGCGTGCGTGCAAATTCAACCACGGAGTTCTTGGGCAATGTCGAGCCCGCGATGGCGGGTTCGCGATAGGTCGCATTGAGCCGCGCGGCTTCATACACAGGGATTTCGTACACCTTCGGGCGTGCGTTCCATGTGAGCAGCAGATTCAATCCGCACATGAGCGCGCCGAACAGATAGAGCGAGCCGCCGACGACGCGAATCCAATAGAATGGAATGAGCGGCGTAATTGACTCGAGCCAATCGGGATACTGCAACTGTCCTTGGCTATCAAACGCGCGCCACATGAGACCTTGCGTGAGACCTGTCCAGTAGATGGCGATGATGTAAAGCAGAATGCCAATCGTGGCTATCCAGAAGTGCGTCGTGGCCCACTTTGGTTTTGCCAGCGGCGTTTGGAAAAGTCGTGGTGCCAACCAATACACCATGCCGAAGATCATGAATCCAACCCAGCCGAGCGCACCTGCATGCACATGCGCGATGGTCCAATCGGTGTAGTGACTGAGTGCGTTGACGGACTTCACACTGAGCAGCGGACCTTCAAAAGTCGACATGCCGTAAAATGTGATGGCGACGACGAAGAACTTCAGCACGGGATCAGTTGGCACGCGATGCCAGGCGCCGCGTAACGTAAGCAATCCATTGATCATGCCGCCCCACGACGGCATCCACAACATGATGCTGAAGAGCATTCCCAGCGTGCTCGCCCAAGCGGGAAGCGCGGTGTAATGGAGATGGTGCGGACCCGCCCACACGTAGAGAAACACAATCGTCCAGAAATGCACAATCGAAAGGCGATAGCTAAACACAGGTCTTTCTGCTGCTTTTGGCAGAAAGTAGTACATGAGTCCGAGGAAGGGCGTGGTGAGAAAGAAGGCGACGGCGTTGTGCCCGTACCACCACTGCATGAACGCGTCTTGCGTGCCTGCGTAGATTGAGTACGAGTGAAGCCATCCCGCGGGAACCACGAGATTGTTGAAGATGTAGAGCACTGCGATCGCGACGACGGTGGCGATGTAGAACCAGATCGCGACGTAGAGATGACGCTCGCGGCGCTTCGCAATAGTTCCAAACAGATTGACGGCAAACACAACCCAAGTGAAGACGACTGCGATATCGATCGGCCATTCCAGTTCGGCGTATTCCTTGCCTTGCGTGGCACCGAACGGAAGTGTGAGCGCCGCACTCACGATGATCAACTGCCAACACCAGAAGTGCAGGCGCGAGAGAAAGTCGCTGAACATGCGGGTCTTGAGAAGCCGCTGCGTCGAGTAATAGACCGCAAGAAAGACGCCGTTGCCCGCGAAGGCGAAGATCACCGCGTTGGTGTGGAGTGGGCGAAGTCGACCAAAGGAGGTCCACTCAAGGCCGAGATTGAAGCGAGGATCGGCGAGTTGCGCGGCGATGAGCACCCCGACGAGGAGGCCGACGATGCCCCACACAACCGTCGCAATCATGAACATGCGCGCTATGGCGTCGTCGTAACTGAAGCGCTCGAGCACTCCTGTAGCGGGGCGGTCGGGGGCATCAGTGAATGCGCGGGTGGAAGTGGCTGGACTGCTCATGATGAGATTCAGGTTGGATTCAGTAAGGACTGAGGAACGGACAGAGGCAGATGAAGGCGGGGGTATTTCAGGAGTATGCGGATATGTATATCTGTTTTTGTTGATTGGTCAAGTGAGGGAGATCTTGAAGTTCGGTTGCGGTCTAGATAAACGGATTCATTTATCCGTATATTACGACGATCACCTCAATCTGTCGAGCCTGCTCACGTTCCTGCGCTCAGTGTTCGCCCAATTTCAGGTTTGGAGCCTCACATGCAACCGCTTTCCTCGCCGCTCCCGAATTCAAAGATGGAGCACACGCCTCACCGAGTTCATTAGATGTCGACTCGACAAGCCGCGCTGTTGCTCGTCATAGCGGCGGTGCTGGTTAGGCCTCCACGCGAATCACGGACTCCCCCAACGGCAGCTTTGCGCCTGCCATGCCAGAAGGAGGATTGCGTCGACGTCTGTCCCACAGAAGATCGCGTCGACGTTTGTCCCACGGTTGCGTCGACGCCTGTCCCACGATTGCGTCGACGTCGGTCCCACAGAATGCGTCGACGTCTGTCCCACGATTGCGTCGACGTCGGTCCCACAGAATGCGTCGACGTCTGTCCCACAGGAATGCTGCAGTTTGGATTCACAAAGCCAAGTGGGTTTCTCTCGTGGCGAAAGTGGGGGAGCTTTGGAGTTTCGTATGACGCAACGCTTGGCGAGGAACTCTGCGCAGCGTGCACCTTTCTGGTTGTGTTGGTCGTTTCCCGCAGTTTGTACGGGATCGTGCCTTTCTTTCTCGCGATGGCGCTCGGCGCACTCGGCGCGTGGGCGAGCATCGTTGCGATCAGACTCGGCAAGCGACGCGATGTGCGATTGGGACATGTTTCACTCAAGCGCGCCGATGCAATCACGCCCTCAGGGCGCATGGTGATCGTTGCGATGGCGAGCGCCATCATCGCGCTCGCGTTTTGCGCCTGGGACGAGATTGATCTGCCGCGCGCCAACGTCTTGCTCATGCAGGGCGAGGTCGACGCCGTCGCGCCCGTGATCAAACGAATTGTCGCCCGCGATGACCGCCGAACTGGTTGGATGGACACTCTTGCGGCGATGGAGACGCGCCAAACCGCGGCAAATCTCAGTCCGCCGCTTGACAAACATCCATAGATACGGATATACATATCGTGTATTCAAGGGATTGACGCAGTTCATTCATGCAGCCAATGTCCAGTTCACGCCGCACAGAAGGTAGGTCGCATCATGTTCTCTCAAACCGTCGAGTACGCGCTCCGCGCAATGGTTTTTCTCACCGCGAACACGAGCACTCCAACGTCGGCGCAGGTCATCGCGGCTCATGCGCATGTGCCTGAACGCTACATGTCAAAGGTGATGCGCAACCTCGTCGTTGCGGGACTTGCCAAAAGTCGTCGAGGCCCAACAGGAGGGTTCATGCTCTCACGGCCGTCGAGTGAAATCTCGATGCTCTCTGTTGTGGAAGCGGTGGAGGCGCTCCCGCGCATTGAGAAATGTCCACTCGGCAATCCGAAGCATGTCGGTCTGTGTCCGATGCATCGACGACTCGACGCTTCCTACGCGCTCATCCGTCGAGTGCTTGGGCAAAGCACATTGCAAGAGGTTGCGGCGGAAGCGTCGCCCGATGACGGCTGCGGCTTGCTCACGGCAAATGTCGAACTAGCGGCGGCGGTAGAAAAGTGCGGTGGGACTTGCGCAGGAGTCTGCAAGAACTTGAACAATGGATTCAGTCACGCTCACGCTCACGACTTCGACAGCAGCCGCGCAAAAGCGCTCGCGCCAATCGCGAGCGCGTCCTCAAAGCACACTGGCGCTGCCTGAACGAGTTGGCTTTTCAGGATTTCGCTGGCACTGGCGCTGGCGTTGCTGAGGGCGTCGAAGCAGCTGTGGCGGTCGCAGTTTGTCCAGCGAGCGCCATCATTCCTTTGCGGGCGAAATCGATGCTTTCACCGAGAATTCGTGCTGCTTCTTGTGGCGCGTGAAAGCCCATTGAGTTCTCCGCGCTTACCCAATCGAGTCGGAATTGCGCGGCTCGCTGCATCGCGCGCGCTTCAGTAAGCACGGACAGCGATGCTCCCGAAGTTTCAGCCGCCGCGATCAATCGAATGAGTTCAACAGTCGCAGTTTCCGCACGAATGAGCAGTGCCTTCGTCGTGTCTTGAATGAGCGCGACACGTTCAATCAATGTTGCTTCTTCTGTTGGATGACAGTTGAGGCACGCGGTCGACATATTGAGCAGCGGGCTTCGCACATGATGGCTGCTCACCTTCACGGCACCAAGTCGTTGATATGGCATGTGGCAATCGGCGCACGTGACACCCATACGAGCATGCACGCCTTGCGACCACATTTCAAACTCTGGATGTTGTGCCTTCAACAACGGCGCTTTGCTCACGGTGTGCGTCCAGTCGTTGAAGTTGATCGTGTTGTAGTAGCGCTCGGCATTTTCGACTTTGAGTCCATACTGCCACGGATATGTCACGCGCTTGGCGTCAGGCGTGAAGTAGTACTCAACGTGGCACTGGCCACACACGAGCGCACGCATTTCTTGGCGAGATGCTAGTGCGTTCGGGTTGTAGTTTGCGTTGCGGCCATCTTTGCGCCAACGCTCGATGCTCGGAAGATGCGGCGTTGCAGCGTCGCCGGCAGCGAGCGCCGCAAGACCTTCGATCATGCCAGGACGGGTAACACGCAGTGCCATGGTTTCGGGATCGTGACAATCGAGGCACGCGACAGGGTGAGTGACCAGTTGCGTCGCATCTGCGTAGGGCATCTTGCACACTTCGCCAAACCCCTTCATCAACTGCGCTTGCCCATTGGTTGAGGTAAACGATTCCAGTATTGATCCAGCCGCGCCGGCTTCGATACCCTTTTGTCGATAGGCAGGAATAGCACTTGCGTGACAATGCAAACACGCACCAGGTTGCTTGCGCTGCTTCACGCGCTCGGTGTTGCGTTGATCATCGAGCATGAACGCGTGCCCGCGATCTTCTCGAAAGTCGATCGCGAAGGCGTATCCAGCCCAAATCTCACGCCACACAGGCGATTCCTCGAGATGCGAATACGACTCGCTTCCACCGTGACGCGTGCGCTCGGTATCGACAGTGCGACGGTAGCTGTCGAACTGATGTGGGAAGTCACGACCCCAAATCGCGGGATCAACCGTTGTTTCATCGAGGTCAACAGTGCGAAACGCGACCTCACTGGATTCTTGTTTGTGCTTCGCAATGTTGTCGCGAAGGACAAGCGCACCGATGGTTGCGCCTGCGGCAACGACGCCGAGCGCGAGCCACGCGGCCCCGCGCCTGTGTGTTGGCGAGCATCGATTCTTAGTGTCGTTGGCGTCAGAGTGGTTGGAAGATGATGAAGGGGGTGAGTTGCTCATGAGCGTTCGATCCTTTCGTTAGCGAGGAACCATCGTGTGTTCGGCTGCGTGCGCAACTCCCGCATGGCAGCGAACACAGCCATCGGCTGCAACGGCGCTGGCAGAAGTTGTGGTCGCATGATGAAAAAGCGATCCGTGACAACGGATGCAATTGGCCTCGACGATCGCGAGGTTGTTTGGCTTGATGCGAATATTTTCCGGGTAGTCACCGAGCGTGAAGGCCTTCGAGTGATGCCAGCCATTGGCGCTCTTGGCAATCCATTTGTTCAGTCCATCAGATGGAACATGGCAGTCGTTGCATGTCGCGACCGCGTGATGACGACTTCGCTCCCATGAGTTGTATTGCGGGCGCATCACATGACAGTTCACGCAGGTTTCGGGCACATCGGACAAGTATGAAGTACCCTCTGCAAAGTCGAAGGTCGAAGCGGAGGCGCCCAACGCAACGCCCACCAAACTGATGACGATGATTCGTGTTGGTTTCGTGATGCGAGTGTTTGCCATGTGTGACTCGAGTCTGTAGGATACTAGAATCTATTTACGGATCAATATATCCTAATTAGACGCGGGCACGATCGGGACCGTTGCCTTTTCTTAATTTTCATGCTTTCTGTAGGGACTTTTATCACGATGAACTGCAGCTTGAGCCAATTACACCGCGTCGCCTCCTTTCGGTCACAGATCCAATTGGCCAGTGTGCTGCTGCTGACAGCGTCGGCCTCCGCGAGCAGCGCGGAACTCG
>QWPU01000230.1 GCA_003671065.1 Planctomycetota bacterium
CCGTCATCTTGGAGGCGCGGAGCACTGCAATTCGTTCACGAACTTTTATCTCGCCGCGCTAGGACAAATTTCGTGGAACGCAGTCCCCGCGATTCCGCCTGAAATCATGTTTCTGCCGAAGTGGTTTCCGTTTCATCTCGACAAGGTGAGCGCGTGGACTCGCGCGATGATCGTGCCGCTGACGATCGTCTCATCGCGGCGGCACACGCGCGAGATCAGTGTTGCGCTCGGGATTGGTGAACTGTTTGTTGATCATGATGCGCGCGATCAACTCACGACAGCGCCAAGCAGTTCGCCACGGTGGCGTACTTTCTTTCTCGGGCTTGATGCATTGCTCAAGAAAGCGCACAACTTTGGCGGTTCGCCGTGGCGTCAACAAGCGATCCATCGCGCGTTCGATTGGATCCATGCGCGAGCTGGGCAAGACGGCGCGGCAGCGACCGATGGCGTCGGCGCGATTTTCCCATCCATGGTGTATTGGCAGATCGTGTTGCACGCGCTCGGTTACGAACGCACGCATCCGTTGGTGGCGCGCGCTGAGCGTGAACTCGATGCGTTTTTCGTTCCTCTTGGGATTGGTGCAGATGCGCCGATTCGCATTCAACCGTGCTTTTCTCCGGTGTGGGACACAGGCATTGCGCTCTACGCGCTCGCCGATTGCGGATACACCGTTGACGATGAGGACGCCGCACGAGCAGCTGCATGGCTGACCGCGCGAGAGTGCCGTTTTTCAGGGGAATGGCAGAACAATCTCGATGTGGAGACTGCACCGAGTGGTTGGTACTTCGAATACGCGAACGCACATTATCCCGACAGTGATGACACCGCGATGGTGGCGATGGCGCTCGCGCGAGTGGGTGGTGAATCCAATCTTGCAGCGGCAACGCGTGGAGTTCGTTGGCTGCTCGCAATGCAAAACGCCGACGGCGGATGGGCCGCGTTTGATCGTTCTCACGATCGGCCGATCCTTGAGCTCGTTCCGTTTGCCGATCACAACGCGATGCAGGATCCATCGTGCCCTGACATCACGGGTCGCGTGCTTGAGTGTCTCTCGTGGCAGGGATTTTCAAAGACACATACTGCAGTGATCGCGGCAATCGCGTTCATCAAATCGCGGCAGGAAATCGACGGAAGTTTCTTTGGCCGATGGGGCGTGAACTACATCTACGGAACATGGCAAGCGGTGATTGGTCCCGTGCGCTGCGGCGTGTCTGCGAAGGAGCCGTGGATTCTGCGCGCAGGTGCATGGATGAAGTCGATTCAAAAAGCAGATGGAAGTTTCGGCGAGAGCGCGGACAGTTACGCGAACCCCGCGTTGAAGGGCACTGGTCCGTCGACTGCGAGCCAGACCGCGTGGGCGGCGATGGTGTTGCAAGAGGTCTACGGCGCCGATGACGCTGATCTTGCGCGCGCGATTGCGTGGCTCTGCCGCACGCAATTGGATGAGTTGTCTGCTGCAGATCCGCTGTTGAATCCTGATGGAGATCCTTCCGGTAGTTGGTGCGAGCGTGAGTTCACAGGTACGGGATTTCCGAAAGTGTTCTACCTTCGCTACCACCTCTATCGCTTGTATTTTCCAGTGATGGCGATCGGTCGTTACCTCGATGCGCATGGACGAGGACTCGCAGGAAAACGCTTGATTGATCGCGGAGAACGATCAGCATTGTTCTCGTGACGCGCGCTGCAGACGAGTGTTTCGTACAGTGCAACGATGTTTACTGTGACCCTCGCCGTCGTTGCGTCAGTTCTCACGATTCAACCACCCGACCTCGCACTCGATCGTTCGCGATCAGTCACCACAACACCTCATTCAGCGATTCCTGAGGTCGACCCGTTTCGACAACTTGATGAGGCGCTTCCCACGCCAAACAGTGTGCGCAACGCAGCTGGCGCGCCAGGTCCGGACTATTGGCAGCAGCAGGTCGATCACGCGATTGAAGTGACTCTTGATCCAAGCAAGCGTGAGATCACTGGCTCACAGCGCATCACCTACCACAACAATTCTCCCGACGAATTGCGCTATCTCTGGCTTCAGCTCGATCAAAATCGTTTCAAGTGGGATTCGCTCGGTGAACGCGCAGAGCCCGCACCCGATCTCAGTGCGCCGCAAGGCATTAGTTTCTTGCGACAAGCAATTGAGAAGACTGAATGGGAGGGTGGCTATCGAGACATCGTGGTGACGAGCACTAGCGGGAAGCCACTGGCGACGACAATCGTTGACACGATGATGCGTGTTGATCTTCCAACACCGCTCGCGCCTGGATCGAGATTTGAGTTTTCGATGACGTGGACTTTTCCTGTGCTGAAGAACTCGACAGATCGAGCGCGCTCAAACTACGAATTGCTTGGCGAAGGCGACGCCGAGCTGAAGAGCCCGGATCTTGCGCCGATCTATGACATGGCGCAGTTTTTCCCGCGACTTGCGCCCTACAACGATGTGCGCGGTTGGCAGCACAAGCAGTTCTTGGGAACTGGAGAGTTTGCACTAGAGTTTGGCGACTACTCGCTCGCGGTCACAGTGCCGAGCACTTGGACGATCGCAGCGACAGGCGAGTTGATGAATGAAGCGGATGTGCTCACGCCGACGCAACGCGAACGATTGCGCGCAGCACGCGCGGATGAGACGCCGCAGTTCATTACGACGCCCGCGGAAGCGGCGGTGAATCGCAAAGCGTTGGCTGAAGGTACGAAAACATGGCGTTTTGCAGCGAAGAACGTGCGTGACGTCGCATTCGGTGCGAGTGCTACATTCATCTGGGACGCGGCGAAGGCGCCGATTCCCGGAACAACGCGCGCGGCGCTCGCGATGAGTTTTTATCCACAAGAAGCGGAGCCGCTGTGGAGCAAGTTTTCAACACACGCGGTCGCGCACACCATCGATAGTTATTCGCGTCATGCGTATCCATATCCGTATCCAGTTGCCATCAGCGTGAACGGACCTGTCGGCGGAATGGAGTATCCGATGATCTCATTCAACGGACCGCGCCCGGAAAAGGATGGCACATACTCCGCAGGAACGAAGTGGGGTCTCATTGGTGTTGTGATTCATGAAGTTGGTCACAACTGGTTTCCCATGATTATTAACAGTGACGAGCGCCAGTGGACTTGGATGGATGAGGGGCTCAACACATTCTGTCAGTACCTTGCCGAGCAAGAGTGGGAGCGCAAGTATCCGAGCGGTCGCGGCGAGCCCGAGAAGATCATCGAGTACATGACGAGCCTCGATCAAGAGCCGATTATGACGAACTCGGAAAGCGTGCGTCGACTTGGTGCAAATGCATACGCGAAGCCCGCGACTGCGCTCAATGTGTTGCGCGAAACGGTGCTCGGTCGCGAGTTGTTTGACTTCGCATTTCTCGAGTATTGCAGGCGCTGGGCGTTCAAGCATCCTGAGCCTGCGGACTTCTTCCGCTCGATGGAAGACGCTTCGGGCGTAGACCTCGATTGGTTTTGGCGAGGTTGGTTTTACAGCACTCGCCCCGTAGATGTTGGTATTGAGAAGCTGACGCGCTATACGCTTGACACCCGCGATCCTGCGGTGTTGAAACCAGCGAAGAAGGCAGAACGAGATGATCGACCCAAGACGCTGAGCGAATTGGGCAACGCGGATCTTGATGTGCGTGCGGACCGTTTCCCCGAGTTGCTCGACTTTTATTCAAAGTTTGATGAACTGGACGTAACCGCCGCGGATCGCCAGCGGTTCAAGCGATTGCTCGCGCGTCTTGGTGAACGCGATGCGGCGCTACTTGGCACAACGCTTTCGTTTGCGATCGCGCGATTTTCAAACCATGAAGGTGTGCCGACGCCGCTTCCACTCCTCATCACCTTCACCGATGGATCGAGCGAAACACTCTTGATTCCTGCCGAGATATGGCGTTACGCAGGCGGTCATGAAGCGTCGAAATTGTTTGTGACGACGAAGGAGATCGCACGGATTGAGCTTGATCCGCGCCGCCAAACAGCGGATCGCGATCCGAGCGACAACGCATTTCCACAGGAAATTGCGGCAGGATTGATTACTGTCGAGCCGCGCGAGAGTGGGACTAATCCGATGCGCGAGGCACGCGACGCGGAGAATGCGGAGCGCACGCGGACGACGGCGAGTGAGTTGGCAACGCGGATCGCAGAAGCGGTGAAGGCGGGACGAAGCGCGGGCAGCGTGCTTGTGGGAAGTGATGTGGTGGTTGCCAAGGATGCGTGGGGTACGGCATTCGTTGTCCTTGACGGAAGTGAACAAGGCAGCGGTGGCATCGCGCAGATTGTTTCGAGTGGACCTGATGCGGTGATTGGCAGCGAGGACGACATCAGTTTCGTGGTGACCAGCGAAGGAGAACTGCGCGAGCGCCTTCGTCGTGAAGGTCGCAGTGCAGGCGGAGGGCGAAGAGGAAGGAGCGGGGGCTAATGAATCATCGAGGGGAACATGATCGAGTGATCGAAGTGATCGGCGCCTGTATCGGCCTCGGAGGGCGTTCACGCCAAACGAGCGATGGACCGCACGCGATTCGCGAAGCGGGACTGCTAGCGCGTCTCGGGGCGACGCGCGAGGTCATTGATCGCGGTGATGTTGTCGCGCGTGAAGTTTTGCGCCTGCAAGGCAGAGATCCAGGCGCGGCGTTGATTGCAGAAGTCGAGCGATTTTCGCTTGTGCTGCGCGACGCCGTTGAACAAGCGCTCCTCCGCGGCGCACTCCCGTGCGTGCTCGGCGGTGACCACTCACTTGGCGCTGCCACGCAAGCCGCGATAGGTCGTCATGCGAGATGTCACGGCATGGATGTGCCTGGCCTCATTTGGATCGATGCGCATACAGATTCGAATACTTCCGAAACGACGCCGTCAGGAAATCTCCACGGGATGATGCTCGCGGCTCTGCATGGACTTGATGTCCCCGCGTTTCGAGCGGTGGTGGAAGGCGGATTGCGCGATCCAAAACGCACCGTCTATCTCGCAGCGCGCGACATCGACGAGGGAGAACGCGCGATCGTGGAGCGACTGGGCTGCCGCATCATTACGCCAGATGAAATTCGGAAGCGAGGTGTTCACACAACGACCATGGAGGCGATCGCGATTGCGAGTGGTGGTCATGGCAAGTTCAGTGTGAGCTTCGACCTCGATAGCCTCGACCCTTCGATTGCCCCTGGAGTCGATTGCCATGTTGACGGAGGGCTGCTCTGGGAGGAGGCGCATGAAATCACGGCGCTCATCGGCGGTCACGAAGGAGTTGTCGCAGTGGAAGTCGTGGAGGTGAAC
>QWPU01000231.1 GCA_003671065.1 Planctomycetota bacterium
CGGGCCGCATAGCGCGCGCGGAGTCGGTGGAGCGCGGGGGACCAACGGCTTCGACGCGCGCAGGGTCACCCTCGCCCAAACGCACTGGCACTGCCATATGGCCTTCGAAAACCCAAATCGCGACTCGAGGCAATCGAGTCTGCACAGAAGTGATCAGGGAACTGAGGTCGTCAATCTCTCGATCGGCGAACACGAGCAGCGTTCGGCCGTTGCCAAGGCGACTTGGATTGCTAGGATCTGGAACCTCAAGACACGCAAGCGCCGCCATCGCTTCCAGTGGGTGGCTGATAAGCTCGACATCTGCACCTGAGTCCGCGATGGCGCGGTCGACTTCGGGCGTAACGACACCATTCGCGGAGATCAGTATCACCGCGTGAGCGTGGGTGCGGAGCACCTGGAGTGGCGTAGCCGAACTTGATTGCAAGACTCAATATCCTCAGAATGACTCTATCACTAGATTTGCGATGTGCAGATCGAACGGGGCAAGCGTGGCACAAATGAAGTAATTGTCCGAGCACGGGTAGGTGAAATTGCTCGGGTGTGCTATGTTCTCCACCCCGTCGCCCACCATGTGGTGGGCACACCCTTAGGTCACACTGTGTTGTTGACTTGGTTTGCGCCAAGTCAGCTTCTCGAGTGTGTTCAAGGCATCCAAGACCATTGGAACCCGCGGCTTCGACGCCGTTAGTTCCCCAAGCCATCCTCTGTGATGGGCAAAGCAGGCTCACCATGTCTCAGTTTCAAATGCAGATTCCTCAGTTTCGCCTCCAGGAAGGCGCTGGCGGAAAGCTCTTTGTCGACTATCGCGCGACTGACGATCTCCGTCGCCTGATGACTCCGAACGGAAAAATCTACTCACGCAAGCGCACGAGCCTCACCGCTCAGCAGCAAGCGCAAGTCGCGCAAGCGATCAAGCGCGCGCGATTCATGTCGCTTCTGCCCTACACCAGCGCGACGATGTGATTCTGTTTGCGGGTGGATTCTGCAATCCACACGACACACGACACTTGACACGACGGTCGCTTCGGCGGCCGTCGTTCTTTTGACCATCCTTCATTTTTGTTGCGTGCTTACGGCGCGCGGCGCAAGATCGATGTCATGCGCGGCGCAAGATCGATCTCATGCGCGGCGCAAGATCGATGTCACGCGTCGCCACCAGAGCAGCGTGCGTAACTTTCGGATGCCTGCGTCTGACGGCGCGATTGCGCGCGCGCGTGCAATCCAGGCGCTGGCGGCGGGGAAGTTGCGATGCTCGATGGCTGCCAGGGCGAGGTTGTGCAGTGCGACGATTGAAGTTGGAGCGAGGCGATACAACTTTCGCGCGCGTGCACGACCTTCGCGAACATCGCCTTGTTCAAAGGAGAGTCGCGCACCGAGGCGCAGTACTTCAGCATCCGCGCTGTGAGTGTGTCGAATTGTGCGACCAAAGCGCGCCGTAAACAACTTCTCCGCGCGATCAACGAGTCCAACGGTCAACAACGCGCCAACCAGTTCAACGAGATCAACGCGATCAGTAGGCGAGTTTGCTGCATCAAGATCACGCGCAAGTCCTTCCCGCGCAGCGTCGGTCAGTCCACGCGCGATAGCGATGAGCGCCGCTTCCGTCGCAAGTCCTGGGAGGTCTTTCGACAGACGCGACGCGACTTCCGCATGGCGCGCCGCGCGAAGGAGATCACTTCGCCGACGCATGGTGCGCGCGAGCAGTAAGTGCAATCGCGGATTCGACGGTTCCGTGCGAGCGAGTTGTTCGAGCAGCGTGCCCGCTTCAGCATTGCGACCAACCGCAAGATGAATGCGAACCGCTTCAAGCGTGAGTTGCGAAGGCACGCCGCCGCGTCGGAATTCTTCCGCAAGAAGCCCCGCAGTTTCGTGCCCGCGCTCAGCAAGCAGCAGCACGCGCGCCAATTCAACACGCGCACCCGCAAGCGTTGGACCTTCAGCAATCGCTCGGCGGAAGCAGTGCTCGGCGCGCTTGAGATCTCCGCGCGCGAGCAAACTACGCGCGACTTCGAGATGCGATGTCGCAGGCCGTTCAATCGAATGGAGCGCGAGGTAATACGCGGTCTCCGCTTCATCGTGGCGGCCAGCAAGCGCGTGCGAACGAATGAGCATCGACACTGCGGTCTCACACTTTGGATCGACTTTGAGCGTCGACTCGAATGCAATCGCGGCCTCATCGTGCCGCCCTAGTTTCGCAAGCATCAATCCTTCCGCAAGACGCGGATCGCGCGCGGTCGGCAAGAGCGACGCGGCTTGGCGATACAACTGCAGCGCTTCGTCTTGACGACCAATCGCTTCGAGCGTCCAACCGAGATTGAGCATCCAATCGCCGCGACTCGGATCACTCGCAACCGCCGCGCGCAATTCGCGTTCAGCATCCGCAAGACGCCCTTGTCGGAGCATCTCGCGTGCGCGGTTTGCGTGATGTTCGCCCTTGCGTGAATCAGCCATCGGTGAGTTCTCTGCATGTGAAGATACGCGCGATCGAGCGCGAAAGTCGCGGAGAAAATCATGAATCTCTCGCCCGAAAAGTTGCGCGCCCTCACACAGCAACATGCGCGCGAAGGCTTATAGTCCGCGTTCTCAGCGCATTCGCATTTTTCCATCTTGATCGACAGACACGAACGACAGCAAGGAACGCACGATGGCCACCCAGCCGAAGACCGTGAAGAGCACGCCCAAAACAAAGGCAACATCCAAGCAAGCGTCCAAGCCGGCGCCTGCAAGCAACACGCGCCGCGAAACCGACTCGATGGGGGAGATGCTCGTCCCAAGCGACGCGCTCTACGGCGCAACCACCCAGCGCGCGGTGCTCAACTTCCCAGTGTCGTTTCGCCCTGTCCCGCAAGCGCAAATCGAAGCGCATGTGCTCCTCAAGAAGTGCTGTGCTGAGGCCAACGCCGAGCTCGGTGAACTCCCGAAAAGCACCGCACTGCTCATCGCTACCGCCTGCGACGAGATTCTGCGCGACTTCGCGGTTGCAGCGCCGCGCAGCATGCCGCATCCGTTGATGAGCCACTTCCCGATCGATGTGTTTCAGACGGGCTCGGGCACTTCGACCAACATGAATGTGAACGAAGTGGTCGCCAATGTCGCGAGTCGTCGCGCGGGCAAGGCGATCGGCTCGAAGGATCCGATTCATCCCAACGATCATGTGAACTACGGGCAGAGTTCGAACGACACCTTTCCTTCGTCGATGCAAATCGCGGGCGCGCTGCGGATTTCGCAGCGTCTTGTGCCTGCGCTGGAGCGTTTGACGAAAGTGCTTGATGCAAAGGCGAAGGAGTGGGACAGCATCGTCAAGATCGGTCGCACCCACTTGATGGACGCGACGCCGATTCGTCTGGGTCAAGAGTTCAGCGGTTACGCCGCGGCCGCGCGACTGAGCATTGCTCGCGCGCGCGCAGCGGGTGTCGCCCTTGCCAGCAACATGCCAATCGGCGGCACGGCGGTGGGTACAGGCATCAACACGCATGTGAAGTTCGGTCGCACGGTGTGCGCGAAACTCACCAAGGCGACTGGCGTGAAGTTTGTCGAAGCGGGCAATCATTTCGAAGCGCAATCAACGCGCGATTGCGTCGTCGAAGCGCACGCGCATCTCAAGACCATCGCGGTCAGCCTCACAAAGATCGCCAATGACATCCGTTGGCTCGGCTCAGGTCCACGCTGCGGGCTCTTCGAACTCTCGTTGCCCGCCACGCAACCAGGTTCGTCGATCATGCCAGGCAAAGTGAATCCCGTGATGTGCGAAGCCGTGATGATGGTCGCGTGCCAAGTGGTGGGCAACGACGCGACGATCACAATGGCTGGTCTCGGTGGCGTCGGCTCATTGCTTGAACTCAATGTTGCGATGCCAGTGATGAGCGAGCGACTTGTTGAATCGATCGACCTCCTTGCGAATGCGTGCACGATGTTTTGCGACAAGTGCCTGACCGAGCTCGCCGTGAATTACGCGGAAGCCACAGGAACGGTTGAAAAGAGTCTCATGATGTGCACATCACTTGCGCCTGTGATTGGCTACGACGCTGCCGCGAAAATCGCAAAAGAAGCTTTCAAGACAGGCGAAACCGTGCGTGAGTATGCGCTGCGAAACCAACTCGTCGAACCGAAATTGCTTGCGAAATTGCTCGATGCCACTTCAATGACGAAGCCAGGCGGCAAGGGGCCTGGCGGCGGATAAGCGCGATCAATACACCTCAAGCATGCAACGATGCGTCGGTCGCACGCGCCGCTTTATCTCTTCCGTCGTCCATTCGCTCACGGGCTTGCCCGCGAGTTCGTCGCCGATCTTCGGAAAGCCCGTGATCCCTCGGCGCGCAAGCATTTCAAACACGCCGAGTTGCATGCCAGCTAAACCGCACGCATAGATCAGCGCGCGCGGCCCGTAGAGGAGATCCATCACGCCGGCGCTGTGCTCGAGTTGACGATCGATGTAGTGGTGGACATAGTCGCCCTTCTGGCCATCGCTGCGCAGCTCCCGCGAAATCACTGGGTGATAGCGCAGGTTCGCGTGCTCTTTGGCAAGGTTGATCAGCCAATCGTGATAGAGCAGATCGGTGGTGTAGGGCGAACCCATCACGAGTTCAATGCGACTCGTGCAGCGTTTCCAAGTGGCGGCGGCTGGCGAACCTGCTGGCGGACCCTCAAGCAGTTCCTTCAGAAAGCCGCGGAAAGGCGCGATGCCCGTGCCTGTCGCGAGGAAGAGATAGTCATGAGCGTCGGGGTCAGTGGGAAGCACGAAGCGCTTACCGTTCGGACCGCTCACATCAATACTGTCGCCCTGACGACGATCGCACAACCAGTTCGAACACACGCCCAAGTAGAGCGAGTGGTCGGTCGGATCATCAGTGATCTTTTGCACTTCGCGCTCAGCAATCATGCGCTTTGGAGTCGTCGCGATGATGCAGCCGTGACCGTCCTCGCCCCAACTCGGGCTCGCAAGCGAGTACAGCCGCACCTTGTGACTCTTGCCGTTTGCATCAGTTCCTGCAGGAATCACGCCAAAACTCTGCCCCGCGCGAAATGTTCCAACCAGCGGCGTGCCCGTGATGTCGATCTCAACATGGCGAACAATCGACGCGCTTTTCCCCTTCATGCACAAGCGAGTGGAGTGCACCACGGCCGCGACGGGCGCGTTGGGCATCACCACATGCATGCGCGCTTCACGCAGCACGGGGTCGTTCGGATCAGTGATGTCGGCATCGGTCGCGGTCATCCCACGA
>QWPU01000232.1:0-1151 GCA_003671065.1 Planctomycetota bacterium
GAAAACGGCGCCGCGTATGCCTTCCGCTCGCCGATGCCGAGTGAATACGCGTGGATTTCCGCAGAAAGCGCTGAGTTCGAGCTGCACGCACCCGATCTCGAGGCCTCCCTCGGTGCCGACCGCGTGCTCGTGCGCTTCGGCGAAAGCGTCGCCGCGTTCTACGACATGGACAACGATGGCGCATCCGAGTTTCGCGTTGGCTGCTTTGAGATCAACACGACCACTGGATCGATTCGCCACGCGGCGGGAATCTTCGAAGGTCAGATCGGTGTGCAAATCGCGCACGCAGTCGTGACGGTTGATGCGCTCTCACAATTCACCGATCCGTTTGCCGGACTCCGATGCGATGTCGCGAAAGATGGCACCGTCTCAATTGAAGACGTCCTCGCCGTGGTTGCACAACTCGGCAGCGAAGACTTCGTCGAAGCCGACATCGAAGCCGACATCGATGGCGACGGCAGGGTGACGGCATGGTGACGGCGGTGGATCTTCTCGCCGTCGCGCTCGATGTGGGGCGTCAGTCACTCGGCATGATTGCAGATGAGCCGCGCGAAGTCGGCGATTCAGTCTTCGGCACATGGACGAGATCAATCGAGCGCGATGACGGCGTGAACGCGACAGCGGAGACGATTGGGAATGGAATAGTGTCTGCATCGTGGATGTTGTCAGACGGCCTGCCATCTCCAGCTGTTCCGCATGCGGTGGGACCGTGCATGAATAATCTGAGCGAGTGCTATACGCCCGACGTGCGGGAGGCCATCGACGCGATGAACGCAGCGTGCACGGCAATGCCGGCCAATTTTGAGGTCAAGTTTATTTGCCTCCGCTTTCCGGACAATCCGGACAACGATGATGTGGGTCAGACTCTTGTGAATTGCAGGCGCAGAACGATCCGGGTATGGATCAAGCCCGGCCAGTCAATCGAAGAAAGATGCGGGGTTGTCGCGCACGAACTCTGGCATGTTGCGCAGGCGTGCGCGCTTGGGTTCTTTGCGGATCCCCTGGATTGTCAGGCATTCGACGATCGCTGGTTTCGGCGCGACCGGGTGTGCATGGAGTGGTTCGCATACCACGAGACTGGCGACTTTGATAATGCGGAGGACTTCTGCGCGCACTACTGCGAGTTTGCACCGAATAAACCCACCTGCCTC
>QWPU01000232.1:1161-3019 GCA_003671065.1 Planctomycetota bacterium
TCAACCACCCTGCCTCGCGCACTGCGTTCCGATGGTGCCCCGCTGCATAACCCCTGGGGTGCTCGATGAACCTTGATAATCAACGGCAGCGTCTGGATGTAGATTACCGCGATCGCGCCTCGCATCAGCGATGGCAGTCGCTCCTTGATCGCCTCGGGACGCACTTGCAGCGCGCCGATGTTCGATGTTGCTCTCCGCTTGCGCTGTTCGCGGTGTTGGCGCACTTTGCGCTGTGTGGTTGCAGTCACTCGCAACAACGCGGCGTCTCAAGCATTGGGCCTCGCGCTGCGGAGGTGGTCTTGATGGTGGGGATCAAGCGAATGGTTTCGCTCGAAGAATTTTTCAGGGGTGGGGAGCGCTTCAGTCGCGAGGGCGAACCTATGGCGGCGGCAGAGCCGACGCAGATCAAGAGTATCGTCACGCTCGAGGTGACGGTGAGCGCACCGACGGGTGACCTTGCGTTCGCGGTTGCAGATTGGTGGCTCTTTCAGGTGACGCATTGCGCGGCGTTCGCTGCCGAGACGAGCCAGAGCGGAGGTCACGCGGCTACCCAAGTGTGGCGTGGGCATCAACTGCGGGAGCTGATCGACCCCGAGGCAGTCTCTCATCCAATGCGACCTCGGGTTGAGAGCGCGAGTGAGAATGGCGGACCTGCGATCGCGCGAGCCGTGACAATCATCGGAGTCGGGTGCACAGTAGAAGAACTGAAGTTGTTGACACTTCTCAATCCCAGTCCGTCGGCTGATGCGTTGACATCATGGAAATGGCGCGCGCCTCCCAACAGCCCGAACACGCCGCACGCGCCGCTCACAGTTCCGCCCTACGACACGTGGCGCTACGAATCACTTTCTCCGATGTTTCAGTTCGTGCCCGTTGGTGCTTCTCCGGGTGTTCCGGCCCCACCGCATCCTCCCAACGGGGGTGTGCTGTAAAGGTGTGTCTGCGTTGTGCGTGTTCAATGGCGTCGATATTTCCAAACTGTGTGACACCAGTGAATGCTTCGATGAATCGCATGAGATACAGAGCACTAGGCGCGAGACAGCCGCGTGGAACTGCGCAACCACACCTCCGGCGGCCGCGCCGATTCGGTTTTCTCGGCAGCGCACGATGGGGCGGTCGGGTAAGCGACGCGGTGGCACTCTGCGCGCTCGCGCTGCATCTGTAGTTGGTTGGATGTTGCGCTGACTCTCCTGTTAACGACGCGTCTTCCTTCAAAGCAGATGATCCCATGACAACGAGGTACATCCCGCTCGGCCTTACGGGAGGCGAGGCGCCTCAAGTGTTGTGTCGGGTGAAGGTGGAATCCCTCATGTCGGTGAGCGAGTACTGCGCACGACTCGGTGTGAGCGAGGAACCAGAGATTGACCCGCGAGATGTGGACGGGCGTATCGGGTGCGTCCTCTGCATCGAAATCACGGTCACGGCAGCGACCAAGGAGGAGGCACTCGAGAACATGCAGCGAAGCCGCTGCACTGCCGTCATCGGCTTCGTTCACGCACCGAACGGTCTGCCGACGCCGATTCGCTCCTATTCGCGGCGGGAGATGGACAGGCGATTGAGACCAGACGCTCGTGTGAACTACACGTTTCCGAAGTTGAGAACTGAGCCGACGGATGGCACCACCGCCACTGCGTTCCTCTACTTCCACATTGGATTTGAGTGCAGCGTCGAGGCACTCTGCCGAGTGGACATGGTGGTTGTGCCACGAACTGACTTGGCCCTCGCGGGACAGGTGGACGACACGACTTCGCCCGCGTCGATCACATGTGCTCCCTACGAAACTTGGCGATTTGAATCACTTTCTCCGCTGTTGCGATGGGTGAAGCTCGCGCCCGTCGAGGAGTGAGGGCTCTGGAGC
>QWPU01000232.1:3029-5187 GCA_003671065.1 Planctomycetota bacterium
CCGTAATCACGGCGGTTCCAACGTTAGCCGAGGCGATAGAGGCACCAGTAGCCGTCAGGTTTGTGATCACCGCTACGCCAGCGTTAATTGAGGCGATGGAGGCGGTCTGTAGACAGGCAGGAGATCAACGCAGCTGAACTTGGGTGCCGTCACCGCCGCCTTCGCCGCGACGCAAGTGGTGCGAGCGCGAGGAGCACCGCGCTACTTCGACCACTCTTCAAGCCACGCTTGGAACATGAGGACGTTCCAAGCCTCGGCGCCGTTGCCGCGGCTGCTCGGTGCGAGCGTCGCGTTCCATAGCGTGTGCACCGCTGTTGGATGGAGAAAGCCCTCGCGCGCGAGTCGCGTTGGATCGACCAGCGCGTCAGCCCATTCGCGCAGTGGACCGCGCATCCACGCTGTGAGTGGCACGCCAAAACCCATCTTCGGTCGGTTCATCAGTGCGCGAGGAACACGCCGTTCAACGACTCGGTTGAGAACCCATTTGCGTTCGCCCGCGCGGATCTTCATGTGCATCGGCAAGCTGAAGGCGAGTTCGGCGAGATGATGATCGAGCAGCGGTTCGCGTGCTTCGAGTGAAGTCGCCATGCTCGCGCGATCGACCTTTACGAGAATGTCATCGACGAGGTAACTCACGATGTCGGCTTGCATCATGCGCGTGGTGAGATCGAGTGACGAGCAAAGTTCGGCGGGATCTGTGATCGAAGTGCGTGGAAAGTTCGCGTGTTGAACCAGCGCGGCGGGATCATTGCATGTCGCGATGAGATCAAGGTAGATCGACCATGCGTCGCGATGATGCAACAGTTGCGCGAGTTTGTGCGCGCGGTCCCCGGCACGATCGAAGCCAAATCGTGCGGGAAAGAACGCGCTGAGCGCAGTGCCGGCACGATTTGTCAGTCGACGCGGAGTCGCGCGAAGTACGGCAGCAAGCGCCGTGCGTGCCGCAGTCGGCAAGCGACGCGTGCGCGCGATGATCGCGTGAGTCCATGAGTAGCGGTAGTAGCCGCCGAAGAGTTCGTCACCGCCATCACCACTGAGTGCAACCGTCACATCACGGCGCGCGATGGAGCACACCAGCGCCGTTGGAATCTGCGAACTATCCGCAAACGGTTCGTCCCACATCTGCGCGAGGCGCGGCACGATCGCGAGCGCGTCGTCGCCCGACACATAGACCTCGGTGTGATCGGTGCCGAGATGCGCAGCAACCGCGCGCGCATAAGGTGCTTCATCGAGAGCGCGTTGGTGAAAGCCAATCGTGAATGTCTTGATGCGTGACGACGAAAGTGACTGCATCGCCGCAACCACTGCAGTTGAGTCGATGCCTCCAGACAGAAACGCACCGAGCGGAACATCAGCGAGCATGCGCAGACGCACGCTTTCGAGCAGCGCGTGATCGACGGCATTGACGGCGTCTTCATCGCTGCCCGTAAACGGCTGTTGCGCGCCGAGTAACACGCGCTCGCGCGAGCTCCACCAACAACGATCTTCTACGCGCCGCGTCGCGAGATCCACGCGCAGCAGATGACCCGCGCGGAGCTTTCGCACTTCACTAAAGATCGACAACGGCGAAGGCACATAGCCGTGACGCATGTAGAGCGTGAGCGCGCCGCGATCAACGGTGAACTGCATCGGAGCAAGCGCGCGCAACGCTTTGAGTTCGCTGCTCCACGCCAAGAGCGCGGGGGGCGCAAGCGTGAAGTCACCGTCGCCAATCGCCACGCCATCACTCACGCCGTAATAGAGCGGCTTCACGCCGAAGCGATCGCGCACGAGCCAGAGCACGCGCTCAGTTCGATCAAGCAGCGCGATAGCAAACATGCCAGTGAAGCGAGCGATCGCGCGCTCAACGCCCCATGCTTCAAACGCTGCAAGCATGACTTCAGTGTCGCTGTGACCGCGCCAACTGTGGCCAATTGCCGTCAGTTCGTCGCGCAGTTGTGCGTGGTTGTAAACCTCACCGTTGAACGCGATTTCGAATCGTCCGCTCGTCGAACGCATCGGTTGATGACCAGCAGGCGAGAGATCGAGAATTGATAATCGTCGAAACGCAAGCCCGACGCGCATCGCTTCATCGAAGGTGACGCCTTCATCATCAGGTCCGCGATGCACGAGTCGGCTCGCCATCGACGCGAGTGTCTTGCACGACGCATCTCGCGCA
>QWPU01000233.1 GCA_003671065.1 Planctomycetota bacterium
CAAAGGGGGACATCGCGGTGAAGACGATTCAGGATGGCAAGGTGCACACGCATCCGATCAAAGAGGGCGAAGTCTTTTTCATTCCGGCCAATGTCCCGCACTCGCCGCAGCGCGGACCGAACACGCTTGGCCTCGTTGTCGAGCGTTGTCGTCCCGAGGGCGAGCCTGAACACCTCATCTTCTTCTGCGAGCACTGCAACACGATGGTCTATGACAAAGTGTTCGATTGCAAAAACATCGTCACGCACTTCGCAGCGGAAATGGAAGCGTTTTGGGCTGACGAAAAGCTGTCGACATGCGCGTGTTGCGGCACGCGCATCCTCAAGCCCGTCCCGAAGTATTGAGCTGCACGGTGACCAATGATGACTACAAACACCTTTCATGAAGCAACCGCCGCGCAAGTGCACCTCTGGCTGACCGCGGGCGAATGCACGCTCATCGATGTCCGCGAAGCCGATGAGCACGCGCGCGAACGCATCATGCACGCGCAACTCAATCCGCTCTCACGCTTTGATGCGGCGTGCGTGCAGACACACCCCAACACCAAGCGCTTCGTGTTTCACTGCAAAGGCGGGCGTCGCAGTGCGGATGCTTCTGCTCGCGCGTGCGCCATCGCGAAGCCTGATGTCGAGATCTTCAGCATGGCGGGCGGCATCGATGCGTGGAAAAACGCTTCACTCCCTGTGCAAATGAATCATGCTGCGCCGCGCATGAGTGTGATGCAACAGACTCAACTTGTGATCGGACTCGCAACACTGATCGGCGCAGCGCTCGCGTACTTTGTGCATCCTGCTTTCGTTGCGATCCCTGCGTTTTTCGGCGCGGGCCTTGCATTTGCGGGCGCGACAGGGACATGCGGGCTTGCACTCGTGTTGGCGAAGATGCCGTGGAATCGAGTGGTTGCGGCGAACTGCGCATCAGGCTCATGTACACCGCAGCGCTAAACGCCCGCCTCACAACTCGACTTGCGCACCGAAGTCCACCACACGATCAGGCGGCAGATTGAATGAGCGCGTGGCGTCGACTGAGTTACGACTCAGCGCGGCATACAAACGCTTGCGCCAGCCTGCCATCTGCGCATCACCTGTTGTGACCACTGATGTGCGCCGCGCAAAGTAGGTTGTCTTCTGCACATCAAATTTGAGTCCGTGCGCACGCGCGCGCCCGAGGAAGCGCGGGATATTTGGGCTTTCCATGAAGCCGCAGAGCGCGGTCACTTTCCAGATACCGTCTGGAAGTTCCTCAACGCGAAGCTGCCGCGCAGGTGGAACGATGGGAAGGTTTGACGACACGATGGTCATGAGGATTACTTGCTCATGCAATACATGCGCATGCTCGACGAAGTGTTTGAGAGCGAGCGGCGCGTTGTAATTCGTCGTGAGATAGACCGCCGTGCCTTCCACGCGCGGAATCGCATCATTCCACATCTCGCCGAGGAAAATGTGAATCGACTGATTGTCCTTCAGGAGCTTGTGGCCGATGAAAAACGTGCCTTGCATCCAGGTCGACATCACCAAGAACACGCCGAAGGCAAGAGCAAGCGCAAACCAGCCACCCGTCACGATCTTGCTGATGTTCGCTGAGAACAACAGCATGTCGACAATAAGAAACGCGCCGATGAGGAGCACAATCCATCGCCGCTTCCAACGCCAGAGTCTGCGCGCAACAACAGCGAACAGAATCGTGGTGATGGCCATGAGCGCAGTCACCGCAATTCCATACGCACTCGCCAAACTTGTCGAGCTTGGAAAGAGCAGCACTGTGAAGAGACAACCGACCAACATGAGTCCATTCACATACGGAATGTAGATCTGTCCTTCTTGATCGCCCGAGGTATGGACGACCTCCAAGCGCGGCAACATGTTGAGACGGATCGCTTGGCGCGTCATGGAAAACACGCCTGAAATCATCGCTTGGCTTGCGATGATGGTTGCGATTGTGGCGAGCACTACCGCTGGAACAAGCATGATTTTGGGTACCAGCGCGAAGAATGGATTGAATGTCGTCACATTCTCCGATGTCAGCGTTCCCGACTCGATCGCTTTCAACACGACGGCACCTTGACCGAAGTAATTGAGAATGAGCGACGGCCACACCAGCGTGTACCAACCTGCGCGAATGGGTCCCATGCCGAAGTGCCCCATGTCGGCGTAGAGAGCTTCGCCGCCCGTCACCACAAGCACAAGCGCGCCGAGCAAGAAGAAGACTTCAACTGGATTGTGCATCGCGAGATTGATCGCGTGCATCGGATTCACCGACCCCATGACTGACGGCATCTGCAGGATGCCACCGATGCCGAGGATCGCAATGGTGAGAAACCATACGACCATCACGGGGCCAAACACCACGCCGATCTTTTTCGTGCCAAACTGTTGCACATAAAAGATGCCGACAAGAATCACGACAACAGTTGGCAGCACTGCTGGCGCCAGATCCTTGTTGTAGACCTTGATGCCTTCCACCGCCGAAAGCACTGAAATTGACGGCGTAATGATGCCATCGCCAAACAGTAAGCCTGCACCTGCGATCGCGAGCATCGACATGATGAGACGACCGCGACGCGCTTGCTTGGTTAATCCGCGAGGGATCAGCGAGAGCAGCGCGAAGATGCCGCCTTCGCCGCGATTGGCTGCGCGCGTGATCGTGAAGATGTACTTCACATTCACAACGATGAAGAGCAGCCAGAAGACGATCGACAACATGCCGCGCATGGTTTGGGCGTCAAGACTTTCACCTTGACCAGCAAGATGCGTGAATGCTTCTTTGAGCGCGTAAAGCGGACTCGTTCCGATGTCGCCATAGACAACGCCGATGGCTCCGATACTGAGGGCCGCATAGGCCTTTGGCGAGAGATGTTGAGTACGCGAGTGCGTCACGGCGGAAGCGATGAGTGTACATCTGACGGCATGGCTTGTGATGCGGCTGCTTGATGTTGACGCGATGAAGGCGGGATGAAGGCGCGAGGTTGGCGCGAGGTCGGCGCATCGCGGATAGTCTGCGCCCAGGATCCTCATGCGCGCAATCGACCTTCATACGCACATTCTTCCGCCGTCGTGGCCGGATCTTGCGGAAAAAGCGGGCACTCAAGGCTGGCCGGCGATCACCCACGGGCTCCCTGCATCGGGCGGCACTTCCGGATGTTGCTGCGCGCGCCTGACGATTGACGGCCGACACTTCCGCGATATCGAAGCCAACTGCTTTGACGCGCTCACGCGCATTCGTGAATGCGATGAACACGGCGTCGCGATGCAAGTGCTGTCGACCGTGCCTGTGATGTTCTCGTATCACCAACCTGTCGATGCAGCGCTTGAGTTGGCGAAACATCTGAATGATCACATCGCGTCTGTTGTGCGTGATCACCCCACGCGTTTCGCTGGGCTCTGCACGGTTCCGCTACAAGACACCGATGTTGCGTGCCGCGAACTCGATCGCGCGATGAATGATCTCGGCATGCGCGGCGTTGAAATCGGATCGAATGTGAATGCTGCGCGTGGCGAACTGAATCTCGATTCGCCTGAGTTGTTTCCCTTCTTCGAACACTGCGCGCGCAAAAATGCTGCGGTGTTTGTGCATCCGTGGAACATGCTCGGGCAACAGTCGACGCCGAGATATTGGTTGCCATGGCTTGTGGGAATGCCCGCGGAAACAGCGCGCGCTGCGTGCTCGCTCATGTTTGGCGGAGTACTCGCACGGCTACCAAACTTGAAGGTGTGTCTTGCGCATGGCGGCGGAAGTCTTGCGTTCACCATCGGCCGCATTGAACATGGTTGGCGCGAACGACCTGATCTCTGCAGGATTGATTGCGACGCCAATCCGCGAGAGCAACTGCAGCGCTTCTACTTCGACACGCTCGTGCATGATGAAAGCGTGCTGCGATTTTTGATTGAGAGCGTCGGCGCGCATCGACTTGCGCTCGGAAGCGACTATCCGTTCCCCCTCGGTGAGCGCGTTCCTGGCACGCTGATTCGGGCGATGAACGGCATCTCCGACACTGACCGCGCTCGCATGTTGTCGGGGACGGCAGAAGAGTTTTTGGGGCTGATTGGTCGCTGAGAACCGCTGATCAACACCTTCCATCGACCGGTAAGTATTTCGTAGGGAGATTTCGCCTGATCGCCTCCGCATTTCCTGTGTGAATGCGTGAAATCTCGGCAGCGTCTGGCCGATCCTTTGCATTCCTGAGTCACACTCTCGATCTCGAGGAGGATGGTGTATTCGGTGGGCGGCGCTTCAAGGATCGGACAAGGGATGACCCGGACAAAAAACGATTGCATGTTCACAGGTGAACTGACGCTGGCTCTCGCAGCGTGCGTTGCTGTGTTGTCACTTTTCACGCTGAACGCGCGAGCGCAAGATGAATGTTCGAGCGCGATCGATGTGCTGCCGAATGCGCCGACCGCGTTCAACACCATCGTCGCCACGCCGAGCGCAAATCCACCGAGTGATTCACTCTGCAGCGACTACTTCCTCCAGTGGGGCAACAGCAAAGATGTGTGGTTGCGCTACACGCCGAGTACTGATGGACTCGCGACCTTCACAACATGCAGCGTTGGTTCGTATGACACTTCCATCGCGCTCTACTCGGGCGTGTGCGGAAGCCTCGCGTATCTCGCGTGCAACGGTGACACCTACGACAGCGCGGGCTGTCAACCGTATCACTCAGAAATTCGCGACTACGAAGTCGATGCAGGCACGACCTATTACATTCGCATCGGCGGATTCGAAGGCGCTACTGGAATTGGTGCACTCACGGTGCGAGAATCGACAGTTGCCGTCTGGGGCGAAAACACCGACGGCGAATGGCGCGTGCCCGCAACTCTTGGCGTCGTGAAACAACTCGCGGCGGGTGGCCGTCATCTTGTCGCGCTGCAAGCGAATGACGCGCTCGTCTGTTGGGGTGACAACACGAGTGGTCAATGCAACGCGCCCGCTGGACTCACCGATTCGACTGCAATTGCAGCAGGTGACGCACATTCGCTGGCATTGCGCGCGAACGGTGAAGTTGTGTGCTGGGGTCGCAATACGAATGGACAATGCAATGTGCCCGGCGCGCTTTCCGCGAAAGCCATCGCTGGCGGCGGATATCACTCGATTGCCGTGCGCACTACTGGCGCCGTCGTCGGTTGGGGATCAAACACCTACGGC
>QWPU01000234.1:0-619 GCA_003671065.1 Planctomycetota bacterium
GTGCGACGAATCGCCTCGCGAAGAAGTTCCATCGCTGCCCAATTGATTGGCACGCGTCGACGACGAAACAACAGATGAATCGCAATAGGAAGCGCGATGCTTGCAAGAGCCGCAAACGCAAGGCCTGGGTGAAGGAAATTCATCCGCCGCGCCTTCCTGAGAAACTCATCCGTCGATCAAACAATGCTGCGAGCACTGGACCAATGGATTCGTGTGTGTCGCACAGAATCGCATCCGCACCAAAGCTTCGTGCGATGCGATCAACTCCATCAATGTGAGCGCGCATGAGCTCAAGATATGCCGCACGCACTGCGCGAGGATCAGTCTCAAGCGCGTCGCCACCTTCTAAATCTTCGAAGCGCGCAGGAGTATCGATCGCAAACTCGAGTTCCTGTCGGTCGAGAAGTTGAGCGAGCACAATGTCATTACCAAGATGTGCTAGTCGCGCAACCGCACTGCGAATCTCGTCAAGCGGCATCAAGAAATCCGAGACGATGACGAACAGCGCTTTATTCGTGACGCGCGCCAACATCTGATCAACAGAACGACCAATGTGCGCATGACCCACCACAGGTTCTTGCGCGAGCGCACTCACGATCGCTCGCCATTGTTGTCGTCT
>QWPU01000234.1:629-5140 GCA_003671065.1 Planctomycetota bacterium
TTGTCGTCTACTTGATCGACGAACTTGCGTTCGCACGCCTTCATCGAAGAGCTCGAGCCCAACACGATCTCCTTGTTGAAGACACATGTATCCCAGCGCTGCAGTCGTCGCAGTTGCGTGGTCGTACTTCGTCCACTTCCCGCCTTCGCGACTCGCATCAGTTCCACCCCAACCTTGTTTGACGGCGAGTGTGCCGAAGCGCATGGAGTTCGAACAATCCACCATCACCACAACATCGAGATTCGTTTCTTGCACATATCGCTTGATGTAGAGCTTGTCGGTTCGCGCAAAGACTTTCCAGTCCATCTGTCGAATGCCGTCGCCTGGTGAATACTGGCGATGCTCCGCAAACTCGACCGCGAGCCCGTGATAGGGCGATCGATGCATTCCACTCATCACGCCTTCAACGATCATGCGAGCGCGTAGTTCGAATGGCAGAAGCTGCCCGAGAGTTTCGGGAGCAAGGTACTGCTCGGCGCGCATAGCGCGATCAGCCACGGTTCGACCTCCACATCATCAGTGAGCAACCGAATCGAGTGAACGCGTCGAACCATCATTGCGCACTGATTCGAGGATCAATCGAACGACGTCGTCTGGTTTGACACCATCTGCTTCAGCGTTGAAGTTCGTGACGATGCGATGACGCATCACAGGAAGCGCGATCGAATGCACATGCTCAATCGTCGCGTGCGTCGCGCCTTCGAGAAGCGCCTTCGCTTTCGCTGCAAGCACCAGGAATTGACTCGCGCGCGGACCTGCGCCCCACGCGAGATAGTCGCGACATACTTTGAGCGCGTGCTCTTCTTCGCGCACACGAGTCGCACGCACAATTCGAATCGCATGTTGTGTGACATGATCAGCAACCGGAATCTCACGCACCAACGCTTGCATGCGCACGATGTCGGATGCTGAGAAAATTGGTAACGGTTCGAGCAATCCAGTGGAAGTCGTGCGTGAAACGATTTCGATTTCTTCCGCTTCGGTTGGATAGCCCACGCGAATGTTCATCATGAAGCGATCGAGCTGCGCTTCAGGAAGCGGATAGGTTCCTTCTTGTTCAATCGGATTTTGAGTCGCGAGTACAAAGAAGGGATTTGGAAGGCGATATTGCACGCCGTTGGCTGTCACTTGCCGCTCTTGCATCGCTTCGAGCAGTGCGGCTTGTGTCTTGGGTGGCGTTCGATTGATCTCATCGGCCAGCACAATGTTCGCAAAGATCGGTCCTTTGACAAATCGAAGCGAGCGCAAGCCCGTTGCCTTGTCTTCTTGAATCACTTCGGTGCCCGTCATATCACTCGGCATGAGGTCGGGCGTAAACTGGATGCGCGAAAAGTGAAGGCTGAGTGTCTTCGCAAGACTCGACACCAGCAAGGTCTTCGCAAGCCCTGGCACGCCTTCGACAACTGCGTGGCCGCCGCACAGAATCGCGAGCAGCGCTTGCTCCACAACCTCGTTCTGTCCAACGATCGCCTTGTGAATTTCGATGCGCAGTTGATCAACGGCGCGGCGCACTTCGCTCACAGCAGTGACGGAATCGGGCCAGTGTGGCGAGAGGGCTGGTTGAGCGGGATGGCGAATGACTGCGCCATCGTTCGTAGGTCCATCATCCTTAGGCCCGCCACCCTTGGACCACGGGTTCGAGATGTTTGAAGACGAGCCGTGAGTGTGGTCTGACATGCGAGACTCCTATGGATGCAGCGTGCCTGTTGACGCGGGGTGCACCACCCATCTCGCCTGTTACGCTCGCTTCATGCGCAGACTCCGAGTATAGGGTTGCGCGTCTCACACTCCGCTTGCGCACATGCCCGAACTCCCCGAAGTTGAACACCTCCGACGCTCGCTTGATCCGTGGATCGTGGGAGCAGAAATCCTGTCGGTCTTGATTCGTCGGCGCGATGTTGTTCACCTCGCGGAGCAGATAGGAAAGACAAGTCGAGTGGTTGAAGAGTCGCTCGGACGAATGTCTCGGATCATCGCGACGCATCGGCATGGGAAACAACTTGGGATCGAGTGCTCGAGCGGTCGCGCGATCATCGTCCAGTTGGGGATGACGGGGGGCGTTCTCCTTGAACGCGACGCGCCTTTGCCGCTCGCGCTCCAGACTCACTGTCATGTGGTCTGGACAATTCAGCCAAAGGCTCCGGCCGCGCAACCATGGAAGCTCCATTTCCGAGACCCTCGACGGTTCGGTCGAATCACCGGACACGCCTCGATGGAACAACTTCGTGCTTCTTGGGCGCAATTAGGACCAGATGCAATCACGATCACAACATCTGCGCTACTTGGTGCGCTAGAGCGAACATCGCGGCCCGTGAAGTCAGCGCTGCTTGATCAGGCCTTGATCGCGGGCGTTGGCAACATATACGCCGACGAAGCCTTGTTTTTCGCGAAAATTCACCCTTTGCAAGTCGCTCACGAGGTCACTCGCCTTCAGGCGGCTCGCCTCTCGCAGGCGCTCCGATCGATCCTGGCTCGTGCGGCCAAGCGTGGCGGCTCAACCCTGCGCGACTACCGCGACGCGTTCAACAGGCCCGGGACAGCCGCCCAGTTGCACACGGTGTATGGGCGAGCGGGTCAGCCGTGCGTCTGCTGTGGGCATCTGCTTATTGGCACAAGGCTTCAAGATCGAGCAACGGTCTTCTGCCCAAGCTGTCAGGACTTATCCACAATCCCACGGGCGCTCCAGAGATGATTCCGCAGCGGTCTATCCACACGAATCTGCGCACCCCGGAATCGGGTGCTCGCGCAGGAAGAGACAGGTCGCGATGGCGACTTTCCGTGTGGATGGTGTGAGGACTCTTACCTAGTTTTAATATCTCTTCTTAGTAAGAGACCCTGTCCATAAGTGGATTAACAGGCGGTTAGGCGGCATAAAGCCAATTCTCGCTAACACTTACAACAACGAGCGCGTGAGTACATCCTTTCAACACCCTGTCATCAAGTGTTGGCTCGCGTCAATTCGCATAGCTCCTACAGGATCAGGCCAGCGCGAGCAGAAATCTAGCGTTGTCCACAAGCCTCCAAACCCCACGCGGCAGACAGTTTTCAACAAGATCTCCACATTGAGAATCTAGGTTTACTTCACACCAGCGCCAAAAACGATGTCCAAGAAGCGCGCGAGTTAGTGGCCAGTTCGTTGGAGGAGCTCGAGTTCAATTCGCTCAATTTCTGCCTGTAACTTCGGATCCTTGCTGATCTTCTCCTCCATCGTCTGAACTGCATGCATCACCGTGGTGTGGTCGCGACCACCGAAATACCCACCGATTTCACCGAGGGAAAACCGAGTGTGTTTGCGGGCGAAGTACATGCAGACCTGCCGGGGCATGGCAATCGACTTATGGCGTCGTTTCGAGAGCAAGTCGACCAGCTTGACATCGTAGAAGCGCGTCACATGCTCAACGATTGATTGGATGCTTGGGGCGTTGCTGCTGCGGATCGCCGCGTCGCCCTCCAGTGCCAGCTTTGCGAGTTCGAGAGTGATCGGTTGACCATTCGCCATCCCGAGCCCCCGAATCCTGGTGAGGGCGCCTTCGAGCTCGCGGATGTTCGTATCGATCTTCGAAGCAACATACGCGGGAACATCGTCGGGCAGTTCAACGCCGTGCATCAGCGCTTTCGCCTTCACAATCGAGACGCGGGTTTCATAGTCAGGCCTCACGATTTGAACCACAAGTCCCTGCGAGAACCGGCTGGTGAGGCGCTCCTCAAGATCAGGGATCTCGGAGGGTGCGGCATCAGAGCTCAGCACGATTTGCTTTGAAACTTGCGAGAGCGTGTTGAAGGTGTTGAAGAACTCTTCTTGGGTCTGTTCATGCTTCGACAAGAAGTGGATGTCATCGATGACAAACACATCCGCAGTGCGAAAGCGGTTGCGAAAGTCGGTCATTCGACCAACTCGCACTGCCTCATGAAACAGATCCATGAAAGAGTTACACGAGATATAGCACAGACGAAGATCAGGCTGCGCGCGCAAAAGATCTTGGCAAATCGCCTGCAAGAGATGCGTCTTTCCAAACCCAACACCGCCATAGATGAAGTACGGGTTGTACGCGCGCCCAGGCTTTTGCACGACAGCTTGTGCGGCGGCGTGCGCGAGGCGATTACCAGGTCCAACAACGAATGAAGAGAAGGTGTGATCTGGATTGAGAAGCATCTGCTCATCAAGCCACGCAGGTCGTTCGTTTCCACTCTCATCAAGGCCAGCGGACTGCGCAGGACGAGATGGAGCGTTCGCTTCATCATGAGAAGCCACGAACCGCACCACAAGAAGTCGACCAGTCAAACTCTGCGCCGCTTCAGTGAAGTGCGTACCACAGCAGCGTTGGAGGTAACGCAGTTGAACAGGCTCACGCACAACAAGACGAAGCACGCCATCACGCACTTCGGAAGGCTCAATGTCATCGAACCAGTGCCGACAGATATCTGCGTGATGCTTCCGCAGATAATCAACGAGCGATCGCTGGAGGTTTGGTTCGAGATTCGCCATAAGTGCTTGTACCACGCGCGTGATC
>QWPU01000235.1:0-4162 GCA_003671065.1 Planctomycetota bacterium
GCTGTATTTGCATCGAAATTGCGGATTTGGGCAGCGTCGAGTTCGCGAGCTACTTCGTACGATTTGCCAAGAATTCAAGCAGGTCGCGCAGAGGCGAAGCCGCAGTTTCGAGGGGCGCGATTGCCTCCAGCGCCTCACTTCGCAGACGCGCGATTTCGTGACGACTCGCCTCAATCCCGTGCACCGCGGGATAGGTGAGTTTGCCCGCCGCGGCGTCCTTTCCCGTTGCTTTTCCCGCGTGTTCCGCAGTTTGCGTGGCGTCGATAAGGTCATCGACGATCTGAAACATCAAGCCAGCGGTTCGTCCAAAAATTGTGAGTGCCTCTACCGTCGCCGATGGAGCATTCGCGGCCAACGCACCCATGCAACACGACGCTTCAAGCAACGCGCCCGTCTTGTTGTGGTGGACCAGCTCAAGTTGGTCGCGAGGTTCAAGACCCGCGGGAAAATCCTGCAGCGTGTCATAGACCTGCCCAGAAATCATGCGCACAGTTGCGCTCATGAGCGTGCTTTGGATCTGCCCACTGTTGTGTGTTGAACGCGATGCTGCCACTGGCGCAAGCGCGAGCAAACAATCACCCGCAAGAATTGCGAGCGCTTCACCAAAGGCGATGTGACATGTTGGATTGCCGCGACGCAACGCATCGTTGTCAAGCGCAGGTAGATCATCGTGAACGAGACTGAAAGCATGCACACATTCAATCGCGACCGCCGCTGCCAACGCGTCCTTTACATGACCGCCCGCCGCACGAGCGCATTCAAGCACGAGAATCGGCCGCAGCCGTTTGCCTCCAGCGAGGAGAGCGTGCAGGCACGCGGCACGGAGGTTTGCAGGCAGGTCGACTTGTGCGACAAACGCTTGCAGCGCGTCTTCGATCTGCGCAAGAAGGTGCGTATCAAGCGGGTTTGAAGCGGAGTGTGTCGTTGGGGAGGACTGCATGCGTGCGACGAATGTAGCGTACTGATCCATCAATGCCGCGGCGCGCAGTGATTGGTTAGGATGCGCGGAATGTCGACTTGGGATCTCTTTGGAATCATTGAACGCGGTGGCTGGGTCATGTGGCCGTTGCTTGGGGTCAGCATGTTGTCGCTCGCAGTTGTGCTTGAGCGCATCTGGTTTTGGTGGCGACTCCACTCCAACCGTGAGACCCTGCGCTATCGCAAGATGCTGAAAGCCCTGCGTAACGGCGATCGCTCACGCGCCGAGGAACTGCTTGAGCAGCCGGGTGGCGTCTACGACACGCTCGTGCGGCGCATGATTGAAGATGGACCTGAGGATTCGATTGCGCTTGAAACGATTGAAGATCTTCGCGGGAACACCGACCGCTTTAGCAACTTGCTCTCGTCGATCGTGACGGCGAGCCCGATGCTTGGAATTCTCGGAACCGTAAGCGGCATCATTCAATCATTCGAGCTTCTCGGCGGCACGCGCACGCTCGTCGATCCGCGCGATGTGTCGGCGGGTATCGGTGAAGCGCTCATCACCACTGCGGGCGGACTGGTCATTGCGTTGGCGACATTGTTTCCCTACATGATCTTTCGAGGCCAAGCCGATATCGCACTCGGGCGCTTTGAAGCGATTGTGACTGCGGCGAAGCAAGGACTGGGACCGACTCGAAATTGGTCGATTAAGAAATGAGTGTGCGCGCCGCAGGTTTCGCGTGCTCTGCAAGAGTCGCTGCGGTTGCGGGATCGCTGCTTGTGTGTTGCGCACAAACCAAGGCAGATGATGAGTTGCCCTTCGTGCGTTCGCGCGTCGTTGATGGCGTCACTTCATTTGAAACTGCGACGCGAACTTATCGACAAACCGATGGGAGTGGACCAACGGTGTCTCTCGTTGGCGTTGTCCACATCGGCGACCGCGACTACTACAACACGCTCGTCAAGACGCTCGAGCTCAGCGAAATCGTGCTCTACGAAAGCGTGCTTCCGCGCGGCGCGTTTGGCACGAATGGCTCGACGGATCAGCAACGACAGCGGCGCACGCAAGACGCGATGTTGTTTCTGCGCGGATTGCTCGAAAGCTACGGGCGTGAGCTCGATGCGATGCCTTCATCGCTTGCTGCATTGCGCGCATTTGTTGTCAGCCGTGACACGCGGCTCGCTCGTCCATTCGATCTTGCGTGCGTGGATGGTTGGAAGCATGCACTGCAATTTAGCAGCGAAAACGATGAGTTCGTGTTGACATCGCTCGGCGCCGATGGTGCTCGCGGAGGCAGCGCGTGGGATCTCGATCTTGTGCTTGAAGGTCGACTGACTTCAACGAGCGATGCGCCTGCGACGAAGACGCCAGAAACGAAACGCGATCTCTACGGTGAACTCGCCGATGCGCTTGGAGTCACGCTGCAAGTGCGCTCGATTGATTACGACCGCGTTGGCTGGGAACCCGCCGATCTCGCGATGGAAGATTTGCTCGATCGATTGTGGACACGCGGCGAACGCAGCATGACCATCGAGATGTTGTCGAATGACTCGGGTCTCGCGCAAGGCGCCGTGCGCTTTCTTTTGTCGATGGTCTCGGATTCGCCCGCCTTTAAGAAGATGGTGGTGCAAGCGCTTGGCACTGGAGGTCAGCGCGGCAAGAGCGCCCTTGGTGCGGTGGACACACGCATCATCATCGATGAACGCAACGACGCAGTGATCGAGCAACTGGCCGCGCTGTTCAGTGCGCCTACACCGCCGCGTTCCGTCGCGATTTTCTACGGCGCTGCGCACATGGGCGATTTCGAAGCGACGCTTCGAAGCGATTTCAATCTCGAAGCTGAGCGCGTGACCTGGTCGCGCGCAATGAGCGTTGATGAATGGGACGCCACGAAGATCAATGATCGACTCAAGCGATTCCGCGAGGCTCGCAGCGCAATTCTCGCAGCAGACCCGCAGGGCGCGTATCCAGAAGTTGCGCGTATCGACGGGCGAATAGCCGCGCTCGAAGCTCGTTCGCTCGCTGCAGTCACTCCGCCGCTGAAGTGAGTTGCGCGATCACGGAGCGTGCGTGTAATCCGCGCCCGCAGTCGAGTGATTCGCCGCGTTGATCCACCTGCGCTGATCCATGAGGTCGCGCAAGCCTTGCGTTGTGGTCGAAAGATCAGCGCGCACAGTCTGCACAACATTCTTGATGCGGCGCAGTGGAACGCTTTGCGCGGCCAAGACATCCATGCCCGAACCACCTTGCGTAAGTTGCACTTGGTGCTGCGCGTGATTGCTTGCGAGGAGCGATGCGATCACCTGACCAACGCCGCTGTCACCTGCGCTTGCCAACGCCGCGGTCGCATCGATCGTCTGGAATGTCCCGCCATCGCTTGCTTGCCAGATCGGTGTTTGCGCGAGCGTGTGCGGGACAACCCACGCGGAGCCAACTGCAAACTCATTCGGACTCTTCACAAAGCCAGGTTCCGCAGGCGTGCTCGCGCAGAACACGACCATCTCGGTCGTCCGGCCAATCTGTGAAGTCGATCGCGTGACAGGATTTTGCGGGCTCTGCCCAAAGGTCATTGTTGGGAGCCCACCGACCGTCGTCCACCAACCACCGAGGTAATACGCGTTGTAACCAAAGCATGGATTGCTCGCGATGACATCAGGCGGAATGATCGAGATGTCCTCGTACTCATCGATGTAGTCATACATGAGCGTTCGATCGTTGTTGAGAAACGGCAGGAGGCGGAAGGGATAAGTCGTCGCAAACTGTGGTGCCACAGGATCGCCCGCTGCGTCACTCGCGCGAATGCGCAGCGCCGCTTGGGCTGCTTCATCAACGAAGCCAAGCATGCAACGATCATCATTCTGATTGGCGTACTGCATCCACGCCGTGCCTACCTGCTTGAGGTTGCTCAGCGCAGCTGTTTGGCGCGCGGCTTGACCCGCTTGCGAAAGACCGACGCTCACCAGCGAGAGCAGGATTCCGATGATCGCAACGACCACAAGCAATTCGATGATGGTGAAGCCAGCGCGCGTCAGACGCGACGATGGGTTCACGGGTGACTTCATGAGGGTGCGTGTGTGGTTGTCCAGGATGGCGTGCGTCATGAAATTCTCCATTGGAATGTCGCACTATACGGAAAGCCTCTTGCGAAAGAGGCATGCAATTGGGTCAGGGGCGAAATGGAGTGCGGTATGGACTCGTGGTTTTTGCGTGGGGTTTTGCGTGGGTTTCTGCGCGGGTTTC
>QWPU01000235.1:4210-5127 GCA_003671065.1 Planctomycetota bacterium
GATGAAGCATGCCGCTTAGTTTGGAAGTGGCGCTGCAGGTTCCGTCGTCAACGGTGTTTCGCCGCGCAAACGCCGCGCGATGTCGGCAAGAATCCGTGGATCATTGAACGCCGCCATGTGCGACCACTCGCCGCTTGGAGTGGGAACCCACCAGAGCGAAACGCCTTCAGGAGCCGCGAATTCTTCACCAACCGTGATGTCGTCCAGCCGCGTGTAGCAGATCAATTCGTAGTTGCGCTTGGCGCTGCGCAATCGATCAATGAAGTCGGAAGTGGGGCACATGTCCTCGCCTTGCGGCACGCCCATTGGAATGCCCGCCATGCGCGCGCCTTCATGCGGCGTTGCCACAGTGAAGAGTCGGCGGATGGGCAAGTGTCGTCCCGCAGCATCGGGAATAGCCGCTGAACGCGCGACCAAACCACCCATCGAAAACGCGACCACGTCGACTTCGGGCAAATGATCGAGGTCGGCGCCGAGTTGCGTGGCCACTTCGCGCATGAGTTTCTGGCGCGCGCCATCAAAGGTGTATTCAGCAAAAAAATTGAGTTCAACGCTGCTGCCGGTGAGCGTTGGCATGATGGCTTCAAACATAGCGTCGCTTGAAATGCTCGGATCACTAATGCCCGCGAGAAACACGATGGGGCGCTGCGATACAACTGGCGCGGCTTGCATGCGAAGTAGATCAGCCGCTGCTTCTGAGCGTGTCACTTCAAACGACGGATTCGGATTCCAACGCGGCGTTGCGCACGCAGTCGCGGCGAAACATGCAACGAGCGCAGCGCGCGCCAGAAACTGATTCATACATTTCACGCGCGCTTCCCAACACTGACGCCTTCAACCGTGATCTGCTCAACGAGCCCAGCGTGAATCTTCGCGTGGCCAGAACCGAGTTCGCCGATTGGATCTGGTGGAAGAAT
>QWPU01000236.1 GCA_003671065.1 Planctomycetota bacterium
CTCAGTCGAAGGCGCAACTCACTGTGGGCAGCTCGACCGTCTGTAGCTGCAAGTTGGTCGTGATCTTGAAGTTCGACTGGGTACGGTGGCGCTCCGCGAAGAAGAACTTGAGATCGTAGGTTTCGCCGTCGGTGAGGTTCAGTCGGTTCAGTTCGACCACCTGCTCAATCGCGCCGTGCACGCCGCCGAGGTCGATCACCAACTGGCCGTTGATGTAGACGAAGACATCGTCATCGCCGCGAAAGGTGAACACTTGCGCGCCATCGGATTTGTAGGTGAACTCGGTGGCAAGCTCGTAGGTGAAGTGGAAATTGCGATCTGGCGTGCCGCCAGGATTGCCAAAGAGCTGGCTTTCGATCGGGAAAAACCCGCCAAGGGCGACGCACGCGGGGTCGGTCGCTGAGTCGAAGACATATGTGCCGTTCGCCTGGCGATTGAGCGTCATCGTGAGCGCCGCGGAGACATTCGTCGCAAGGTCGTCTTGGAACCACTTGTCGAAGTTTGCCGCAGTTGTGAGCCCGCCATTGTCTGTGTAGCTGCCGTCTTTCTTGCCGATCAGGTCACCACGAGCAGGGTCGTAGAGCCGCCAGCAGATGTTCTTGCCCGCGCTGTTGCGCCACTCGTAACCGCTCCTCACTTTGAAGCCGCCGCCTTTGAAGACTGGCTTGTTGTTGGCGCCAAGGGTGGGCTGCACATTGTTGCAGTAGTGACCGAACCCGTGCTCGGGTTGCCGTTCGAAATCAGGATGGCCGCCTTGTTTCGAACGCTCGCGGAAATCGCGAACGACGCCCGTGAGCGTGATGGAAGAAGGCGGCTCAATGAGCGGGGGTGTGCTTGGCGCACTGGACGAAAGCGCAGAAAGGCCGAGAGGTAAGACGGTGACGAACGCAAGCGCGCACGCAGAAAGCTTGAAGCTGTTTGACATAAATTGATTTCCCCAAGAGGTGACGAACCATAAGGACTGCATGAAGCATTCGATTCAGATCCGTCCGTTGCAAGTGACTTGACGCATGTTTGGCGCTTCGGAGTTTGAGGTGGAACAGCACGTCCGAAAATTCGCGCGGTGAATCGAGCAATTCACCTCTGAGAGCCGATGCAGTTGTCATACTTCGCGCTCTCGAGCGACCGTGATTTCGACCGACACGCGTCCGACATGTACGACACAGATTCGACACCGAACAGGGCGCCAGGCATGAGGCCGACTTCGCCCGCAAAGGATTGCAGCACGCATGGATTCATTTCGTATTCAAGGTGGCAAGCGTCTCGCTGGAACAATTCAAATCGAAGGTTCAAAGAACGCCACGCTGCCTCTGATGGCGGCGGCACTTTGCACTGACGGCGAAATCACGCTGCGCAATGTGCCGTGTTTGTCGGACATTACGAATATGGCGCGTTTGCTGCGCGAACTCGGCGTCGACATCGAGGGCGATTGTGGCACTGTCAAGATGCGCGTGGTGGATCACAATCGTGTGCACGCGCGCTACGACATCGTCAAGACGATGCGCGCTTCGATTTGCACGCTTGGACCACTGGTGGCGCGAAGGCGTCGCGCGGTGATCTCTATGCCAGGCGGATGCGCCTTTGGTTCGCGGCCAATTGACCTGCATTTGCGCGGCATGGAAGCGCTGGGAGCCAAGATCGATCTCGAGGACGGCGACATCATCGTGACCGCGCCCGAGGGGCTCAAAGGCACGACGATCTTTCTCGGTGGTCCTTCTGGTTCGACAGTGCTTGGCACCGCAAACATCATGTGCGCTGCGGCGCTTGCGAAGGGCCGCACCATCATTGAGTGTGCAGCGTGCGAGCCTGAGGTGGTTGACCTCGCGGTGTTGCTCAACAAGATGGGCGCGCGCATCCAAGGTGCAGGCGGACCGCGTCTTGTGATCGACGGCGTTGAGAGTCTCGGTTCGGCTGATCACACCGTCATTCCTGATCGCATCGTGGCTGGCACCTACGCGGTCGCCGCGGCCATCACAAACGGCGATGTGTTCCTTGAAGAGTTTCCTTATGACGGCATGCTTGCCGCCATTGATCGCTTCAACCAGATCGGCGTGCATATCGAGATGATCAGCGGCCAGGATGATCCGATGCATGCGAAAGTGCGCGTGACTAGCGAGCGCACGCTCAAGCCAACGACGATCACGACGCAGCCGCATCCTGGCTTTCCAACTGATTTGCAAGCGCAATTCATGACGCTGCTGTGCTTGGCGAACGGCAACTCGATCATCACCGAGAAGATTTATCCCGAGCGCTTCATGCATGTGGCCGAACTGTCCCGCATGGGCGCGAAGATTTCTCGAGAAGGCCCAACATGCGTTGTCGCTGGTGGCACCCCGTTGCGCGGCGCACCTGTGATGGCAAGCGACTTGCGCGCGAGTGCATCCTTAGTGCTCGCGGGTCTGATGGCAGAAGGCGTGACTGAAGTGTCGCGCATCTATCACCTTGATCGCGGCTACACAAAGATGGAAGAGCAACTCAACGCACTCGGAGCCAGTATCGAGCGCGTGAAAGAAGCGACGCATACACCCGCGGGCGAGCTCATTCCAGTTGCGCTGGAAGCGTGAGATGACGCTGAGTGAGAGATCCAGAATGCGATTCGACTGCGGTCAGCGGTCTGTCGTCGCTTGACTCAGCAACCCGTGCAGCATGATCGCGCTGGCGACGCTCACATTGAGGCTTGGTGGATCTGTGGCGAGAGCGCCGTGCAGATCGCTCATCGGGATTCGCACGATGACATCGGCGAGGTCGAGCACGGCGCGGCTGACTCCGCTTTCCTCGGCGCCGAAGACCACGATTGATTTGGGCGGCGCGGTGAAACTCGCGAGATTCACGGCGTTTTGCGTGTCTTCTGCGGCGATGATTGTGTAGCCGTATGAACTGCGAAGTGTGTCGAGACACATCGGCCATTCGTCTTCGCGCGCGCGTGCCCAAGGGATGTTGACCGCGCGGCCCATCGATACGCGCAATGCTTTACGCAGAAACGGATCGCTTGAGCGCGGCGACAAGACAACGCCGCGTGCGCCGAAACTTGCGGCGTTGCGGAAGATCGCGCCCATGTTGTCGGTCTGCGTGACATCATCAAGCGCGATGAGCACTTCGCGACTTTGCGTGGGCGTGCGCGCGAGACATTCCGCAAGCACCGTCACGGAACAATCTGGATGACGCACACCAAGCGCAACAGCGCCCGAGTGCATGGTGTAACCCGTGATCGCGCTGAGCGCCGCTTCACTTGCGCAGCGAAAGACCGTGAGTGTTGGAAACTCAGCGAGTATGTCTTGCAAACGAACGGCCGAGTCTGGCGTGACCAACAACGCTGCGGGCTCGATCACTGGCGGAATCGGTCGCGTGCGCCGGAGCACTGCTGCCGTGAGAAACCGCCGCACCACGCGTTCGCTTTCGATGGCGTGCAAGCCGAAACTCCCGCGCAGTTCACGATCGCGAATCCCACGAAATGCATCGAGCCGTGCGTCGCTCTCGAGCACATCAATCAGTGGTGCAATCCGCGGTGGAAGTGCTGCAGACATGCGGAAATATCACCGTTTACGAAGCGCCGCCGACCATGAGATCGTTCGTTGCAAAGCGATTGCACGCCGCGAGCAACTGTTCGATTTGCGCGTGCGGTGGAACGGCGAGGAGCCGTCGTCGCAGCGCCGTGATCGTCTTGAGTTCGCGTTCGCTGAGCATGAGATGCTCCTTGCGCGTACCACTGGCGGCAAGATTGATCGCGGGGAAGATGCGCTTCTCTGAAATGCTGCGATCGAGAATGAGCTCCATGTTTCCTGTGCCCTTGAACTCTTCGAAGATCACTTGATCAGCGCGCGAACCTGTATCAACAAGGCATGTCGCGATGATCGTGAGCGAGCCACCTTCTTCGCACTTGCGCGCCGCACCAAAGAGTTGCTTGGGAACTTCAAGCGCACGCGAATCAAGTCCGCCCGAACCAGTGCGTCCACTCGAGCCATACTTCCGACTGTTGTTGAACGCGCGACCAAGACGCGTGAGCGAATCGAGCAACACGACGACATCGCGTCCTGCTTCGACCATTCGCTTCGCGCGTTCAATCGCGAGAATGCCAAGCGAAAGGTGACGATCAAGATCTTGATCGTTCGAACTCGCGAGCACTTGCGCGGGCACATTGCGTTTGAAGTCGGTGACTTCTTCAGGACGCTCATCAATCAGCAGCGCGATGAGTTCAACATTGGGATGATTGCGCTTGATGCCAAACGCTATGTTTTGCAGGAGAATCGTCTTGCCCGCTTTCGGAGGCGCGACGATGAGTCCACGCGTTCCGTAGCCGATTGGGCAAAACAGATCGATGAGCCGACATGCTGGCGGGCAGCCTGGATACTCCAGCGAAAGTCGCGGCGCAGGATCGAGCGCAGTGAACTCAGAGAAAGGGCGAATTGCCGTGTACGCCTCGGGATCGAGGCCTTCGATGGTGATCACGCGATCGATGTAAGGACGCACGGAGCGACCGCCGCCACCGCCGCCGCGACGACGCTGTTGCGAGCGTCGAAGACGAGCTTCACCAACGATGCGTTGCGCGTTGCGAAGGCCTAAGCGCTGCGCCAATTCTTGTGGCAGCCACGGATCATCTTCAGTCTCGATGAGTCCATCAGCGAACTGACGCAATCGACCATCACCGTTGCCCGTCCAATCAAGCACGCCCGTGCACTCGATTGCAGGCGAGAGCGCTGGCGGCTCGCCATGCTCGAGGTCGTTCGAGTCATCGAACTCTTCTGGTCCTTTGTCGTTGGCAGCCGATTGATCGCGACCGCGATTGTGTTGCTGCTGCGGACCGCGATTGCCTTGCTGGTTCTGCTGTCCACGCTGCTGGTTGCCATGTTGATGGCGACCTTGCTGCTGTTGACCGCGTTGATCGCGGCCTTGTTGTTGGTTGCCTTGCTGTTGATTGCCGTGTTGCTGACGGCCTTGCTGATGCTGACCGCGCTGCTGTTGCCCACGCTGTTGCTGGCCTTGCTGCTGCGGACGAGCGTCTTGCTGCGATTGACCTTGCGATTGACCTTGCGATTGACCTTGCGACGTACCTTGCGACTGACCTTGCGACTCGCCGTCGGTCGGTTGACCATCACTTGATGGTTGCGCACC
>QWPU01000237.1 GCA_003671065.1 Planctomycetota bacterium
TGCGTGCCATCAGGTGGCTTGGCAGTTCCGTTGGTGATCTGCCCGATCGTGACATCATGCCCGTAGGTTTCATGATTCACTTTGTCGGCAGTAGAGAAGTGAACGCCACCGACAAGCAGTCCGCCGAACACGCCCTTGGTGCGAATGTAGTAATACGCGGCAGGCACTGGTCCGCCTGCATTGTGCGGGTCGCTCTTGGCGGGACCTGCAACGGCCGACGCTTCCGCCATGCCATAGAGACCGTCATCGAGGAAGTTCGAAACTTCGTTGTCGGTGTTCATGATGATGATGGTGTCGCGCGATTGCACGCCTGCTTGCAGACCGAGTGTCATCGCGCCTGTGTTGACCGCGAGTGGCGCTGACCAATCGCTGCCGAGATTGTGGCTCAAGCGCTTGAGGAACACGCCTTGACCGCCTCCACCGCCAACAATGAGCGCAGCGCTCCCCTCATGGAGAATTGCAATGCCTTTGGCGCTTTCGAAGACCGACGCCGGGATCGGTTGATCACTTGATTGGAAGTCGCGCACGATCGCCAGTGCATCAGCGGTGCGGATACTGACCGAGTTCGAGCACGCGGGCATGGCGAGCGCACAGAGCAGTGCGCAAGTCAATGTGTAAGTCAATGTGTAAGTCAATGGTGCAACGCGACGAAGAACATGCTGGGCGAAGTTTTTCATATGGGTTCCGTGAGAGGAAATGGATCATCGACCTCAGTCGATCATCTTCTTGAGATCGTCGATTTTTCCGCTGACTCTCTTGAGATCAGCCGCAGATTGGATGGTGTTGACCGCGGCACGCACATCTTGAATGCGTAGGGAAATGAGGCGGCTCATCAACTTGACCACGAGAAACGCGCAGAACACCACGATCGCGAATTCAACAAGCGAGTTGATGAATGCGCCGTACTTGATTGCGGCAGTGACAACGGCGGCGCTGCCCTCGCCTGTGGTCACGAGCGGATACTGCAGAGATTTGAAATCAACTCCGCCGATGAGCACGCCGATGGGTGGCATGATGAGATCAGTCACGATGCTGTTCACGACCTTCGTGAATGCCCCTCCAACAAGGATTCCGATCGCCATATCCACGGCGTTACCTTTGACGGCGAATTGCTTTAGTTCTTCGATAAAACTCATCTGAGTGGCTCCATTGGGCGAGTTGAGGACGACAGGGTGAATGGAAAATGTAACAGCCGCGCAGACTACTGGCGCAGGACGCGATCGAGATCTTTGTTCGACAAACTCCAACCCTCCCGAGGCGCTGGGTACCACGAGGCAATCGGGTCACCACCGGCAAAGGCGCGTGTGTTGAAGTCGTACTGCACGGGGCGTTGCGCGCGGGCCGCGACGGTTCCCGACAGCACGAGTTCGTTGAGCACTGTTGAGCGCGTAAACGCGCAGAGCGGCGCGTCGGCGGCAGTACGAATGCCCTTGCGCCATGCTCGAATCGCGTCGAGCCATTCGCGGTGATGTCCTGGCGACGCCGCAATGCTCGGTGATGGCACGACCACTTCACTTGCAACGGCCGATGGCGTGATGAGCCACTCGCCATAGTTGGCCCAGAGGAAACCCTTCGAGCCTTGGAAGACCATGTTGAAGCGATCGTGATAGGAGACTTTGTCTCGTGCACCCATTTCTTGCGCGGTCGGCGATGTGCGGCCATTGTCAAACCAACGAAGAATGAGTGGATCAATCGAAGCCCCCGAGGCATCGCGCGTTGGTATCGCCCATGAGGCTTCCGTCCATTCAGGGCAGCCAACACTATCGACGCGGTCGACTTCAGCGCGGATCTCGACGCAGCCGAGTCGTGCGCGGTCAAGGCCCAACGCCCACACAGGTAAGTCCATCATGTGGCAAGCCATGTCGCCGAGCGTTCCTGTGCCGTACTCCCAGTATTTCCGCCAATTCGCGGGTTGGATGTCCTTGATGTAGGGATCGTTTTGAGCGCCGCCGAGCCAGAGGTCGTAGTCGAAACCTTCGGGCGGCGTGGTCACAGGACCCGTCTCGCCGCAACACCAACCCTTGTTCACCCAGCAATCGCAACTCGTCACGGGACCAATCGCGCCGCTGGTGATCAGTTCAACAACGCGGCGATAGTTTTCAGTCGCGTGAATCTGCGTACCCATTTGAGTGGGCACGCGGGCGATGGCAGCGAGTTCACCGATGCGCTTTGATTCTTCCATCGTGTGGGTGAGTGGCTTTTCGCAATACACCGCAAGCCCCGCGCGCAACGCAAGCGCAGTGGGGAACGCGTGAGTGTGATCTGGTGTTGCGATGAGGACGCCATCGAGCGCAAGTTCGTGACGGCGTGCGAAGAGTTCTCGCATGTCGGTGAAACTGCGCGCCGCAAGCGGACGCGCGAGTGCGGCTTCGCGCATGGATGTCGTCACATCGCAGATAGCGACGACATTCGCGCCGGCACCGATGAGGTCACTGAGGTTGTCAGCGCCGCGACCGCCGCAGCCGATGATGGCGATGCGCGGCGTGTCTTTGGGAAAGACTACGACAGGCGTCGTTGGGGGCGTGGTTGCAATGGGAGTCGCGCTGGACTGCGAACGATTCGCGCAACCGAGCACTGTTGGTGCGGCGAGGACAGCGGGAACGAGCGCGAGAAACTCTCGACGACCAAAGGGCGTGGACATAGTGTTAGTTTGGCGCGGATGGTTCTTTCGCGCAATACCTCAGCGCATCAAAGGCTATAAAGGAGACGAATGTTATATATTAAGATGTATGCCTAAGTCGCCTCCATCCAAGTCGTCTCCATCCAAGTCGTCTCCATCCAAGTCGTCCGCATCAAAGCGCGCTCGCGAAACAGGGAAGAAAGCGCGATCAGCCTCCGCCACACCAAGCCTCGCCGCGCACTCAAGCGCTGCGCTGAGCGCGGAGCTCACGCGCCGCCAAGTTGAACTTCCCAAACTTGAGCGCCAAGCAGCTGAACTGCGCAAGGCGCTCGCTGCGCTTGAAGCGCGCATCCATTCGCTCGGCGGCGCGCAGAGCACTGAGCCGCAAGCGACGACGGCGCTCGGAGGTGCTCACGGCAAACGAGCGACGGTCGCAAAGCCTTCGAAGCTGCCAGTCGCAGTACGAACATCACCTGGTCCACGCCGTCGTGACGCGAAGCCAACGATTGGTGAACACATCGTCGCACTGCTTCAACAGCGCGCGGTTGTGCTCAAGCCTTCGCAAATCACCGTTGAACTGGCGCGTCGACTCTCGCGCAGTCCCAGCAAAAACTTCAATATCCAAGTCAGCATGCTGCTACGAAAGCTCGTAAACAGCGGCGCGATTGCGCAACGCGAACGCGGTGAGTATCTCGCGAAGGGACCTGCGGTTGTCTCGGCGCCCTGACGCGCGCGGTGTCGTGACCGCGGCGACGGTGTTCGCGCTCGCGCTCGCAAGTTGCACAACGCCGCATACCTATGAGCCATCGCTTCATCCGCCGACGCACGAGCAAGGCGTTGCGACGACCGCGTTCGTCACGCGTCCGTGGAGTGAAGTTGATATCGCTGCGGCGTATCCGAAGAACGATCTCGCGCGTCGCATCGCTTTCTTGATGGCGTGTGATGTATCAGCCAAGAGCAGTGACGCGAGCGCGCTTGCTGAGAGCGCGGCATTACTTGAGATCTATGAGTCGAGCACGACTGCTGAGCAGTTTGCGCAGGAAATTCAAGAGCGTTTCGAACTTGTTGAATGTGTACCACTTGATGCACAGATTGCAGGAGCGCCATTGATGACGGGATATGCAACCGTTGTTGTTGACGCGCGCGTGTTAGAGGATCCTGATTTCAACTATCCAATCTTTGGCGATGTGCGCGTGAATCACCCAGAGTTTGCTGCATTGCCGCGACGCGAACTCATGGCACTTCCTGCCGCGCGCACAGATGTCATCGCGTGGGTGCGCGATCCGCTGTCGCTTGCGCTTGTGGAAACCAACGGCACGGCGCACCTACTGATTGAGACTTCGGAAGGCAAACGCGAAGCGCGGATCAGTCGCGTGGCAACCAACGGCCGCGCGTGGACAAGTCTTGGCAGCGCACTTGCTTCACGCGGATTGCTCGACGCGAAGACTTACACGCTGAATGATGTGATTCGCGAAGCCACTTCGAATCCTGCCATCGCCCACGAAGCGTTGCTCGACAACGAACGCGTTGTGTTCTTTGCAAGCACGCGCGCCGATCTTTTCCCGCCGACAGTTGGATTGCAAGGCGGCAAACTTGTTGCGGGCTATTCGTGCGCGGCCGATCAGAGCGTGTATCCAGCAGGTTCGATTTTGGTAACGACTGATCAAGAGCAAGGAAGCACGGCACCACGCGCGGCGCGCTTGGTGTTTGTCCACGACGCAGGCGGTGCGATCACTGGCCCTCGACGCGTCGATGCGTACTTCGGTGAAGGCATGGAAGCGCTTTATCGTGCAGGCGAGATGCGCGCAGCCATTGGTGTGTATCGATTGCGCTTGCGCAAATAGTCGAGACAAGAGTCGCGAAAGTCATCCACCATGAGTTCGTTCCCTCGTCCTTCTCTATTTCGCGCATGCCTGCTCTTGATCCTCATCGGACAAGCAATTCTCTGGTGGCGCGCGATCTATTGGTATCCGCAGTTACCTGAGCGCTTTCCCATCCACTTCAACTTCGCAGGCACGCCCGATGGATGGGCGAACAAAGGCCTCGTCGCGTGGTTCATGCTTCCAGGGATCTCGGTCGTGATGACATGCGTGTTCGGAAGCGTCGCATGGTGGCTCGGCTCACTGATACGCACCACGCCTGGCTTGGTGAATGTGCCACGCAAAGATATCTTCGTGAAACTTTCGTTGGAAGGGCGCATGACGATCTTGGCGCCGACGCAAACATTTCTCGCGTGGGTGATCGCCTTGGTTTCGTATCTCTTCGTCTACATCGTCGAAGGCACTGCGCGTGTGGGTGTGCTGCACGAACCGATGCTCAGTAGTTGGCCTGTCGCGTTCTTTCTCGTCGGCGTGTTCGGCGTGCTGCCGTTCTACTACATCAAGACGGGGCGAATTCTTGACGACGCGGCGCGACGCGAAGGGTTACTGCCAAGGAACTAAGCGACGCACAGGCTTGCG
>QWPU01000238.1 GCA_003671065.1 Planctomycetota bacterium
TCGATGTACTTCGCGCGCGCGTCGCCTGTCACGGCGAGCACCGCTTCAAGATCAAGACCAATCGGCGCGCCGCCTTTCTTCTTCGCCTTGATCGCAATCGACGCGCCCTCCGCCACCGTCATGCGGAAGCCCATCATCGTCTCGTAGACCGAGCCGATCTGCTCGACATCGAGCGTGCGGTATGAAAGACGCTCGCCCTTGAGGAGCAGGAGTTTTTCGAGCACGCGGTACACGCAGCCGTCGGAGACAAGTGGCGGCTTCGCTGACGAGAGCGTGCGTCCTTCGAGAAAGGGGAACGCATCAGGGTCGAACAAGTAGCCGTGCCGCGCGGGAAGACTCAGTAGTGGATGCGCCGAGCCTTGGTGAATGAGACGAAAGAGCGCGAGCAGTTGCGCCCACGCGCCGTAACGGCTGTCCATCGTGTCGCGATGGCGACCGTCGTCTTCGCGCAGTCGTTCAAAGAGACCGTGCAGCGAGTAGTTGCGGTAGTAGAGATCGCCTGCGGGGAGAAGATCGCGGTCTTCGGCAAAGAGAAGAAAGACCGAGCGCATCAGCGTGCGCAAGAGGCCGCGATAGATGTGTTGCTTGTCGTCGTCGTCGCCGGCGAGATGCGCGCGGAGAAGTTCACCGTGCGTCTGGTCGTTGGCGGATTGGAAACCACGCACGAATTCGTAGAGCGCTTCAAGCACTTGCTCGGCAAGCGCGGCGCTGACGGTGGATTGGTACTTGCGGCTGGTTTCGCAGAGGCCAGTGAGCAGTGCTTTGGTCGGTGCGTTGGTCAGCCGAAATGCGCTGAGCAGCGCGTGAAGGCCGCCGACGATGAGGCGACCCGCAGTGCCGGTCATGTGTTGAACATCGAAGGTGATGTGGCCAGCGGTCTCGCCACGCGGCGCGTAGAAGAGGCGAAGTTGGTGACCGTTGGAAAGGACGCCCAGTGAGACGCCCGTCTCGGTGAGCATGCGCTCGAAGCGCGTGGAAGGTGTGGTTTCCCAGAGGTGCGAGGCTTGGTAGGTCTCGTCGAGATCCGTGTTGGGCGCGAGTTCTTCAGCGAGCAGTTGATACGGGCGCGTGGGGTCGGTGACTTTCGCGAAACGCAGCGCAGCGGTCGGAGTCAGCGTGGCATCGAGCTCGGGAATGTGCACCGACGCGCATGGAAGCAGCGTGTTGCGCTCAAGTGTGTTCCAGTCGATTTGATCGGGGTGCCAGCCGAGAAAGTTTGTGGCGAATCCATGCGGTGTGCCGTCGCTGGTTAGGCTGAGAAACCTGCCGAATTGCGGCTCGACTTCGTCGCCAGGCGGAACCTCGAGCGCGTTGATGAAGTCGCGTTGCAGATCGGCAAGCTTCGAGTGATCGATAATGACTTGTTGATCGAACAGCACCTGCGAAGAGACGACCAGTCCGTTCGGCTGCACATAGCCGAGCCATTCTTGATGATCGCGGATGGAAGGTTCGCTCGAGTGATACGGTCGCGCAGCCATCAGCGGGTTCCCTCAGGCAGACCCGATGCGGGCACGAGGTAGACGATGCCGAGTGGTTCGATGCGCGTAGAGCGGACGGCGTAGAAACGCTTGACGCGTTCGGGTTCGCGAGTCAGATCATCGTCGACATTGTCGAGCCAACTCTTCCAGTAGCGCCGGTTTGATTCGAACTGACGACGCTCGTCCAGATCCCAGTCGAGCAAGAGACCATCGAAGTTCGCCGAGGTCTCAGCGTGTTTTTTTACGATGCGTGTGCGAGTCGACTCGAGCGTGTCGCGCATGATCTTTGCCTCTGCATCGCCGCGCTTGGTGAGCGCAGCCTCAGCCTTCTTTGCTTCCTCTTGGCAGCGCTGCTCGAGTGTAGATTTGAGCGCATCGAGATCTGCAGGCACCGCGCTGTAAAGCCGCTTGCGCGTGGACTCGGGAAGCGTGTGCTTGGTGGTGTTACCGAGCGCCTTGTTGAGGTTTTGCTCGAGCCAGGTAAGCGTTTCGCGCGTTGCATCGGCGCCCTCGGGCGTGAGCTTCGTGCGCTTGGAAGGATCACTCCAACGCGCGCTGACCGCAACAACTTCTTCATGCAAGCGCGCAGCCCCGCCGCCGTAGAGCGCGAGGCGACCAAGCAGCACAACGCGCGCATATCCATCGCGGCTTTCACCAAGGCAAGTGCGCGAGAGATCGTGATGCACGAAACCCTGCGCGAGAAAACGACCGAGCAAGCGTTGCACGACGCGATGCTCAAGGTGGAGATGCACGGCTGACTCATCGAGCGTGCTGGGCGCCTCGAAAACAACAGGGCGGATCGCGGCGGTGCTGCGCCAACGGTGGTCGCGCTCGCCATCTTTGGGCGGAGCGCGCAGCGTGTCGAGGGTGTCGGTCCAGTCCGCAGCGCCACCGCGCGCGGCTTCGAGCGGAGGAAGTTCGAAGGCGGTCGCGCCGCCAGCGAGTTTGGTTTCTTTGAGGCCCTTGTGCTTGAGTAGTTCAAGCGAGCAACTCACAGCGTCACGCAGCGCAGTGTTGTCGAGGCCGAGCGACTCCTTCGATTTCTTGAGATGGCGCTCGAGGGTGGCGATCTCGGCCTTCAAAATATCGGTGCGCTTGCGGCTTGATTCGAGCTCGGCATCAATCTCAGCTTGCGCGGTGGCGTCGACCTTCTCCTCTTCGAGTTCCTTTGCAAGCGCTTCAGTTTCAGCAAGGTTGCCCGAGATACCCATTGCAAGCAGTCGCGCCAACTTCGGTGAGAGCACGCTGCCGACCGAGCCGAGTTGTTCGTTGATGCGCTTGGTTTTCTCGATGAGCACCTTGAGCACGCGATCGGTCGGACGCTGCGGGTAATGGAAGTAGTGGCAGTAGACGACTGGCTTCGGCTGCAATTTGCGGTCGATGCGGCCGTTGCGCTGCTCGAGGCGCGATGGATTCCACGGCACATCGAAGTGGAAGAGGTGATGACAGTGCGCCTGAAGATTGAGACCTTCGCGCGCGGCATCAGTGCAGATGAGAATGCGAACAGGGTTGTCGGCGGGCGACGCATTGAACGCGCGCTTGATGCGCTCGCGATCTTCTTCGCTGGTGGGACCGTGGAAGACTTCGATGCGGTTCTCGGCGTCGGCGGTGCCTTCGATCAGAGGCTTGAGTTGATCGACGATGTAGCGCTTGGTCGCATCCCACTCGGTGAAGATGATGACGCGTGTGTCAGTCCACGTTGCATTTTCGCGAGCTTCGCGCGACTTGCCGAGCTTGGCGCAGCAGTTGACCCGAATCCATTCGATCAATCGTTCGGTCTTGCCGTCAGCTCTGTACCGCGCGGCTTCGACGATGTCGCGCATCGCGTCGAGGAGCTTGCGTTCTTCGGCGGCGATGGCGGTCGTGTCGATGACTGCGTCGGAACCCTCCGCGCTCATTGCAGCGAAGGCTTCGCCCTCCGCGCGCGTTTGTTCTGCATCGCTGCGCTCGGCGCGATCCTCATCGTCTGCATCGCGCGCGCACATGATCTCTTGCATGGACGAGCCAGCTCGGACGGCAGTGCTTGGCTTGCCTGCCCAAAGACGCTCAACGCCTTCGCGGTGCTTGGCAAGGGTGCTCGCAAACGCCTCCATCGATGAGAGCAAGCGTTGTTGCAAACCCGAGATGACGATCATCGACTCGGCGGCCTTCTTCTTGCTCGCTCCTGCGAAGCGCTTGCGTCGCGCCGCGCGATACTCCTCGAGCAACTGCGGCAAGCGAATCTCAGGCGCGCTTTCGGCCACAGAGATGTCCTCTTGCACAATCTCGCGCTTCGGAAACGCGTGACCAATCTGGCGAAGATCTTCTTTGAGGCGACGCACAAGGACGTCATCGAGTTGTCCCTTAATCACGGGCACGCCGGGAATGAAACGCGACTCGTCGAGAATGTTCAGCAACGCGCTGAAGGAGTTTGAGTGGCCGTTGTGCGGAGTCGCGGAAAGAAACAAGCGATGCTCGAAGCGCGGCGCGACTTCTCGAATCGCGGCGGTGATCTTCGAATCGATTGCGTAACGAGTTCCCGACGATGGCGCGGCGTGATGCGCTTCATCCAAGATGAGCAGGGTGCCCACTTTGATGTCGTAGGCCTTGGTGCCGCTGATGGTGGTTGGCGCGCCATCGGGATTCTTGTTGAGCCAGTCGATGAGTGGCTTGCGATAGTTGTCGTCGATGAGAAGCCGCTGCGAAATCAGAAAGCGCGGGTGGGTTTCCCACGGATTCACGGCGAACCCACGCTCTTCGCGAACCTTGCGCACATACTCGCGATTGAGCACCTCGAAGGTGAGACCGAAGCGCTGCTCGAGTTCGTCTTTCCATTGCGCGATCATCGACGGCGGTGCGGCGACGACGATGTTGCTGATACGACGGCGCAGCAGAAGTTCGCGCGCGATGAGACCCGCTTCGATGGTCTTGCCGAGACCAACGTCATCGGCGATGAAGAGATTGACGCGCGGGAGTCGCAGCGCGAGGCGCAACGGCTCAAGCTGAAACGGATCAATCTGAATGCCGGCGCGGAAGGGCGCTTGAAAAAGCGTCGGGTCGGTGGCGGTGACGCAGTTCCAGCGAACGGTGTTGAAGAATGCCGCGAAATGGCGCGGCGGATCGAAATCCTTCTTGGTGTCACCAATCGATTTCCACGCTTCGTCGTCGAGAATACGAGCATCAAACTCGAGTTCCCAAATCACTTCGGACTTCGTGCCTTGGTTGTCGTCGTCGACGCAGGCGAGGGTAACAGTCGTGCCGCCGCGCGTGCTCGAAACCGCTTCTACAAGGTGGTTCCGCGTACGGATATGGACGATCTGACCGACGGTAGGGTTCATCGAGGTACTCAATCCCGGTGCAAACTTGACTTGTGTCACAACGTCAGCCATGAGCTGCGCATGGTATTCCATCACAGCCCCCAGTGCGTCGCTCAAGAACAGCGAGATGTTGGTCAGATTGTGGAGCGGCGTAAGCCTCACCCGCCGCGCCCGTTTGCCCTCGGCTGACTTTTCAAGGCGGAAATGTGAGTTGGATCGCGCAAGTTGCTCGAACTTTTTTGCGAAACCTCGCGTGTGGGGTAGTCTCTGATCGCAGCGCGGTTCGATGGATA
>QWPU01000239.1 GCA_003671065.1 Planctomycetota bacterium
AGTGCTCATGAGGTCGCGCCGATTTTTGCTTCAGTTCCTGCGCGAATGCGCACAATGTTCGAACGGTGTTTGAACACGACAAACACCGCAATCGCGCTGCTTGCCGCAAGAAACGGCACTGATGCCGCGACGCCGTCCAACCCATTGCTGGTGAGCGCCGCGAGCACGACCGAACACGGCACACTGATCGCGGCCACCATCGATGCAAGGCTAATCATGCGCGAAATCAGCGTGATCGCAATCCACAGCAACAGCGCGAGCACCGCTGGAAGTGTGAGCACAGGCCACATCGCAGCGAGCGCGCCAAATCCTGTTGCGACGCCTTTGCCGCCTTTGAAGCCAATCCACGGCGAAAGTGTGTGACCAACAATCGCGGCCGCAGCAGTCGCAAGCCAACACCACGCGATTGATTGACTCACGCTTCCGACTGCTGCACCAAGCGCTCCCAAGATGAAGCCTGCAGCAAGCACGGCAAGCGCGCCTTTGCTCGCATCAAGGACGAAGCACGCAACGCCCCACGGTCGACCGAGCGTGCGACCGAGATTGGTGGCGCCGTAATTTTTAGAACCAACCGCACCGAGATCGACTCCGCGACTTCGCGCGAGTAAATGCGCGGTGGGAAAACTTCCGAAGAGATACGCGCTCACAGGAAGCACGGCCCAGAGCAGAGGCGTCGGGTCATTCAGCGGTGCAACGGGAGATTCCATCAGTGCCAGATTGAGGTGCGCAAGCATGCATTGCGATCATACGGAATCGCGAGAAGGCGCGAAGTTCACTCGCCGCTCCACAAGGCGCATCCATATTTCGCGCGATGCCAGCGACCCGTGGCGCGGCGGACTTCGGTTGTGATCGCAAGCAGAATCGCTGCAGGCAACGGCGCAGAGAGTTCAATGCGGTCATCGAAGACCTCGACCTCAGGCGCGATGACACCTTGATGTTCCGCTGTTTCATGCGCGCAGGCTCGCACGAGGTCAGCCAATTGCGGGTCTCGAAGTGATGCGGGGCTTGCAGCGTGCAGAGTGATTCGCACACAGTTCTCCCGCGTTTATGAGCGATCAAACAACAGCATCGTTGCGGTCACCAGTTGAATGAGCGCCGCGCAGATTCCCCAACGGGCGAATTGTTCAAATTCAGAGAGGTTGAGAAACGCGATCGCGCCCACAAGGATCGCGAGGAGTTGCATGCCCATTGCGGCGATGCGCACAGCGCCAGTTTCCGCGCGACGAAGCCGAAGCGCGCGCACTTCATCGGTGAGTTCAGCAAGCGCACGGCGCAAGCGGGGGTTGCCGCCTTTCTTTCGCGTGAGTGAACCCGCAGATCTCGTGAGCGTCGCCGGAGTCGAACGCGATGTCGTGCGTTTCGGTTTCGCTACTGACGCGGGTGTTTCCTCGCGATCAGACTTGCGATCCGACTTGCGATCCGACTTGCGATCCGACTTGCGATCCGACTTGCGATCGGACTCGCGATCCAAACCGTGATCCATACCGCGATCATCACGATGACGCAGAATGATCTCCGTCGCTTCAGCAAGCGTCGCCGCCGAGTAATCAGGCGCGGCTTCCGCAAGACGCGTGCGATCGCGCGTCACCAATATCGTGCGCAGTCCTGCACTGCGACCAGCGGCAATATCGCGTGGTGAATCGCCGACGAGCCATGAGCGATCCACATCAAGTTCCATATCTTGCGCGGCTTGTTTCATCATGCCCGCTGAGGGCTTTCGCCATGGATGATCACGCGTGTATTCGCTGATGCTGCCTTGCGGATGAAACGGGCAGTAGTAGAAACGCTCGATGGTGCGCTTGAGGCCAGTGGCCGCGTCGATGAGATCGCCGATCTTGCGATGCACCGCATCAACATCCACTTCAGTAAAGCGCCCGCGTGCAACGCCACCTTGATTTGTTGCAACCACGAGGCGAAATCCTGCATCGCGCAATCGGCGCAACGACGCTGGCACACCATCAAGCAGTACGACGCTCGCAGGATGCCCCGCGTTCGCGTCATCAGCGATGAGTGTGCCGTCACGGTCGAGGAAAATCGCTGGTTCCATAGTGGTTGCTTGAATATGCGAGCGCTTGAATATGCGAGATTTTGAATGCGCGTGCTTACGCGAGTGCTGCCGGAATCGGCTTCGGGATGATTGAACCTGCGCCGTCGCCGAAACTCGTTCCAATCGCGCGCGCTGCCGTGATGAGTGGATGATCCAACGGAACGAGCCGTTGTTTGCCGACGGTTTCAAAGAGGTCGATGTCGGAGAAGATGTTGTTCTCACGCACCACCATGCGATTGCGCTTGCCACTCGCAAGCACCGCCATGGCGTGGAAGCCGAAGTTGGTTGCGAGAATGCGATCCGAAGCAATCGGCGCGCCGCCGCGCTGCGTGTGACCAAGCACGGTCGTGCGAGTTTCGATGCCTGTGAGGTCGGCAATCTGCGTCGCGACCATGTTGCCGATGCCGCCCAGACGAATCGGATCAGGACTCGTGTCGTCGTAACGGCCGATGACTTGCGAACCACCGATCGGACGCGCGCCTTCTGCGACCACCACAATTGCAAAGCCAGGTCCGCGCATGCGTCGCTCGATATCCGCAACGATCTTGCGCATATCGAAAGGGATCTCAGGAATGAGAATGACATCAGAGCCACTCGCAACGCCCGAAGTCAGCGCGATCCAACCACCGTGACGACCCATCACTTCGCAGACCATCACGCGGTGATGACTATCAGCGGTTGATTGCAAGCGATCGAGTGCATCGGTCGCGGTTGAAACCGCAGTAAGGAAACCGAAGGTGATTTCGGTGCCAACCAAATCGTTGTCGATGGTCTTCGGCACGCCGATGACATTCACGCCCGCCGCCGCAATCGGCGCTGCGCACGCCATCGTGCCATCGCCGCCAATGACGATGATCGCGTCAAGGCGCTCGCGCCGCACGGTCGTCATGCACTTCTCGCTCACATCTTCCCAAATGGGTTCACCACTTGGCGTGCGACCAGTGCAGTAATGCGAAGGATTCGCTTTGTTGTTCGAGCCGAGAATCGTTCCGCCGCGCGTGAGAATGCCAGAGACATCTTTCGTGGAGAGCGGACGCACGCGATGCTCGATGAGGCCTTGGAAACCATCTTCGATGCCGATGACTTCGATGCCGTATTGCAGGATTGCCGTCTTAGCAACCGCGCGGATGACCGCGTTGAGGCCAGGGCAGTCTCCGCCGCCAGTAAGGATGCCAAGTCGTCGTATCGATGGTGCCATTGAGATTTCCAGTGAATCGAACAGCGTAGCGGAAACCCACGCGAAACGAGGTGGTTGGTTAGGATTGATGCGCTATGACTGAAACCACTTCACACGAATCTGCTCCGCTCTCAGAGTCCGACATCGTTGCGTCGCGCCGCGCGAAACTCAAGCGCTTTCGCGATGAACTTGGATTCGAGCCATACGGTCGTCGCGAGGATGGCCTGCTGAGTTGTGCGCAAGCCCGCGCGTTGTTTTGCGAAGAGACGCATGTTGCCTTTGATGCAGCGAGCAAGGCGGCGAAGGCAGTGGCGCATGCAGCGACTGATGCGGCGACTGGCGCAGCAGCAGTGATCATTGATGGTCGAACGCGCGCGAAGATCGCAGGACGCGTCGTGCAGCATCGCGACATGGGGAAGCTGGTGTTTATGTCGCTGCGTGACGCAACGGGTGACATTCAAGTGAGCGTGTCGAAGTCCGCGGTGAAAGCGAACGAGTGGGAGTTGGCGAAAGCCGCGGATTACGGCGACATTTTGCTCGCGGAAGGTCCTGTTGGTCGGACGCAAAAAGGCGAAGTGTGCATTTGGGCAGCGAGTGTTGACATTGGGTGCAAGAGCCTCGCGCCGCCGCCGGAGAAGTGGCATGGTGTGACGGATCCTGAGTTGCGCTATCGGCGTCGCTATGTCGATATGTATGCGAATCCTGAAACGGCCAAGGTCTTCGCCATGCGCGCGCGAATTGTCTCGCGCATTCGTCGATTCATGGATAGCCGCGATTTCCTCGAAGTTGAAACGCCTGTGCTGCAACCACTTGCTGGTGGTGCAGCAGCGCGCCCGTTTACGACGCATCACAATGCCCTTGATATGCCGCTGTTCATGCGCATTGCGCCTGAGCTCTATCTCAAGCGTTGTTTAGTTGGCGGCATGCGCAAGGTCTATGAGATCAATCGCAACTTTCGCAATGAAGGCATTGATCGCAGCCACAATCCAGAGTTCACGGCGATGGAGGTGTACGAAGCGTTCGGTGACTATGGCACCATGATGACGCTCATCGAGACGCTCATCAGTGAACTCGCGGTGTCGATGGTCAGTGAGCGAATTGCCGCAGGATTGCGCGCGGATGCCACTGGTCCTGTGTTGCCTTGGGGCGAGATGAATATCGACTACACGACGCCGTTTGTGCGCGTGACATTCGAAGATCTCTTTCAGCGCGCGACGGGAGTTGCGATGCGTGACTTTCCTGCCGTGCGTGCGAAGGCGCGTGAACTCGGGTTGCATCATGAAGCGAAACTTGATGATTGGCTTGTGGTCAACGAAGTGTTTGAGCACGCGGCGGAAGCGCTCATTGATCCGTGTCGACCGACATTTGTTACCGATTATCCAAGCGCGATTTCGCCGCTCACGCGTCCGAGCGCGAAGGATCCTGCGATCTGCGAGCGTTGGGACATCTTCATCGGCGGTATGGAAATCGGTCCTGCGTACACCGAACTCAACGATCCCGAGATTCAACTCGCGAAGTTCAATGAGCAACTCAAGGGCGCCGATGATGAGGCGACGACTTTCCGCTCGCTTGACGAGGATTTCGTCGAGAGTTTGCGCGTCGGTATGCCGCCAGCAGGTGGTGTTGGAATCGGGATTGATCGTCTGGTGATGTTGCTGACGGATAGCGCGTCGATTCGCGATGTCATCTTGTTTCCGCTGCTGAAGTCGTTGGCGCCGGTTATTGCGCCTGAGGCGCGCCGCGAATGAATGTGCGCATAGTGCGCGTGTGTGCATTCGCACTGTGCGCATTCGCGTGCACTGCGTTTGCTCACGCAGAATGGTCGCTCGTCGAA
>QWPU01000024.1 GCA_003671065.1 Planctomycetota bacterium
ATGGTGTGCAACGCATCGAACCGCCACAAGCTGCTCGAACATTTCGCCAATGAGAAGGGTGACTTCGCCTTCAAACTCGCCGACGAGACTGAGTCGACGGCGATGGTCGCGATCCAAGGTCCGAAGGCGATGGGGCTCATCGAGCGCATGTCGAGCACGATCCCCACGATGAAGCGCTATCGCTTCATGGTGAAGAACTTGGTGGTGATCAAGTTGCTCGTTTCGCGCACGGGTTACACAGGCGAAGACGGCGTTGAAGTGATCCTGCCTAACGCCATGGCCAAGCTTGCGCTGGGGATGGTGCTCAAGGACATGGGCAGCGACTCAAGCGTGGTCAAGCCTGTTGGACTTGGTGCGCGCGACACGCTGCGTATGGAGGCGGGAATGCCGCTCTACGGCCATGAAATTAGCGAAGAACTCGATCCTGTGAGCGCGGGTCTTGACTTCGGAATCAAGTATGACAAGGGCATGACGGGCGGACCTGATGACGAGCGAACGGGCACATTCATTGGGCAAGATGCGTTGCGCACGATCAAGGCGCAGGATCCGACGAGCGCTTCTGCGAAGCGACTGGTTGGCCTCTTTATCGAGGGTCGTCGCTCGCCGCGGCAAGGCATGAAGATTCTTCACAACGGGAATGTCGTTGGCGAAGTGACCAGCGGATGTCTGTCACCGACGCTCGACCGTGGCATTGCGATGGCGTATGTGCCAGCAAGTCTCACGGCCGTCGGCACGGCGTTCGAACTCGACCTTGCGGGCAAGGGGTTGACGGCTGCGGTGGTTACGACGCTGCCGTTTGTTAGTCGGACATGATTGACGCGTGACCGACGCGCTCAGCCCGTGCGCGCATCGCGCCGTTGAATCGGCACGAGTCGTGGGAGCACGCGTGCGGGCTCGTTTGCCGCATCGCGTCCTGGCTCGAGCCGCGCTCGCTCAACGCTTGCACGCACGACCACGCGGCGAACCAGACCTTTCGGAATGCTCGAAGATTCGGTTTCCTGCATCAATTGGCGCAGCAAACGCAACGGGCGATCGTCGGTGATCTTGAGCTGCAGACGACGAAGCGCTTCGACTTCGATCTGGCGAACACGCTCACGCGTGAGCCCGACCTCATGGCCGATTTGCTTGAGCGTCAGCGGCTCTTTGCCTTCCAGGCCGTAGCGCAGACGGATGACTCGAGCATCCCGCTCGTCGATGTTCTCGAGCAACTGCAAGACGAGTCGGAACTCCTCGCGATTCGTGACCGAGTCTTCTGGCTTGACATTGCGGTGATCTTGGAAGAGCTCATGCAACTCCATACCGTCACCGCGCCTACTGGTCGGCGACTGGCTCGGGGCCTTGTAGGCGCGAACCGCGCGGCGAACCACGACGAGTTTGCGCAACGGAATCTTGAGGTCATCAGCCAACTCTTGCATCGAAGGCTGGCGACCGAGCACCTCTTCGAGCCGACGCGCAGATTCCTTGCAGCGAGCGATCAAATCCACCATGTAGGCGGGAATATGGATCGGCTGGATCGCATTGATCAGCGTGCGCTTGATCGCTTGTTTGATCCACCACGAGGCGTAGGTTGAGAAGCGAGCGCCTTGAGCGGGATCGAACCCTTCAACCGCACGGATGAGACCGATGTTGCCTTCTTCGATGATGTCGGCCAGCGACATTCCGCGGTTCGCGTAGTTCTTGGCTATCGAAATCACCAAGCGAAGGTTCGCTCGGATCATGCGATCCTTCGACCCGCCGCAGTTGTCATTGATGATGCGCCAACCGAGGTCCTTCTCCTCTTCTGGATTCAGAAGGGGGACTTCGTTGATTTGACTCAGATAGAGATGTAGTTCTGACTGCAGGGATGAACGGCCCATAGACACCTCAGCACGAAAAACTCACTACGGGGACTGACACGAAAAGACACCGAAGCAGAAATCCAGAAGGGCAAGAAGAGTCGGCGAACACTGCTGCTCGCGTTTCTCATCTGAGAGTCGTCGCTGGGCTTGCGGCCTGCTTGCGCGGGACGCCAACCTAGAAACGCAGAGGGGGCACTTTGCTGCCGAGGTGGGTGCTCGCATGTTTCAACATGACGACCAGATCACTGCACGACACTATGAAGGCGGAAAGCGCGTCATGCGCTCCGACTTCCTTTGCTCCCTCGACGCCGCACTTCCGTGTGGGCGGACTCTCCGCGGTACGGAGGTAGACGTCTGAAGTTCGTGTTTAGTGCAGTCGTTTGGAATCCTTGTTCGGACTCTAACAATTGAACTGAACGCGTCTTGTCGCGACTTCCTTCATACTGCCTGACCGTGGATCACAACCTCCGTTCGGTGGGTCGACTCAGCCAAGCCAACGCTTCACAGCATATACGACGATCCCCGTGCTTGGTGTTCCAATCGTGACGAGTGTCCCGAACATTCCGTTGAAATCTGTCGATGATTGTTGGTGGTGGGGCGGGAACATTTCCGTAGTCGCCAATGAATTGGATCACTGCAATCGCTGATGACCTCGACAATCTCCTTCGCGACTTCCCCTACGAATCGGGGCGGGTGAACGCACGCTTAGTCAAGGCTGAGGACGGGCGGGAAGTGATTCAGGTCCGCGTGGAACTGGGCGTTTTGCAGATGGAATGCGTTGGTCGACCTGACGGACGCCCGTGTGTGGCGGTGGGGGCATCGTCGCGGCGCGAGCAGGCTCTTTCGATCCAAACCGCTGCGATGCTACGGCTTGAGATGGTCCAGTTTCAGCAGCGGGCAATTGCCTTCATGGCGCTTGGCGATCATCGTCGGGCGCTCGCGGACGCTGAAACTGTGCTCGAGGGGGCGGCCGTTCTTGAGCGCTGCGCGCCTGTGAGCGAGGGTGAGTGGGCGCTCAGTGCACGATTCTCAGCGGTCGTGCTGCGCACACGGGCTGCCGCGGCGATGCTGGCGTCGTCAGGTCGCGCGCGGGAGGCTGGATCGGTCATTGACGCTGGGCTTGAGATGCTGCGCGACGCCGCCGAGCGCTCAGGCATCGGCGAGCACTTCGATCACCTGTCTGATGCGACGGCGCTGCGGATGCTGCGCGACACGCTCGTACCACAGCTTCCGCCCGCACAACGAAGCGAACTCGAATCTCGGTTGCGCGCGGCGGTACTGAGCGAGAATTACGAACTCGCGGCGATCCTGCGGGATGAGCTGCGATTGCAGTAGAGCGTGCGGTCAAGGCGTCGCAGGCACGCCCTGCAACTCGATGTACAGCGTCATCTCAACGCCATCGCGGAGGACCACGGCTTGCACCTTGTCGCCCGGCTCGTGAGTGCGAAGATCGTCGACGAATGCCTGTCGATCCTTGAGATCTTGCTTATTCCACTTAATGATTTTGTCTCCCTTGAGGATGCCCGCCTTGTCGGCAGAGCCATCCTTCGAGACATCGACGACTTCGATGCCCGTGTCATCATCGCTGTCGCGCGTGCGAAGTCCTGCGCGAACTTTCATCGCTTGCGCGCGCATCGGCCCGGTGTTGGATTCCATTTCAAAGCGAGCAGGACGCTGCGCCATGTCGAGGGCGAGATCACGCCAGAGATTGACGGCGAGGACCGATGTTTCGCGATCGATCATGGCGAGGGTGTCACGACTGGTGTGATAGTCCGCGTGAAAGTCGGCGCAGATTGCGAAGAGAATCGGCACGCCAACCGCCTGGAAACTAGCGTGATCGCTGCCGCCGCCGCCGCGACCAGCCGACTGCACCACGGTCAGCGGCGAGCGCGCGTAGATCGGTTCGTACCACTCTTTCATGCCACTTTCCGTTGAAGCTGTCACAGCCAAGCGACCGTTCATGACGCGGCCGATCATGTCGAAGTTCATCATGAGGACGGTGTCTTTGATGGGATAAATCGGATGCTCCACGTAGTAGCGACTGCCGTTGAGTCCGCTCTCTTCAGCACTAAAGCCAATGAAAACCACGGTGCGCAGCGGTGTTTCGGCACTGATCTCGGCGTAGGCCTTGGTGAGCATGTCGCCAAGAAGAATCACGCCCGCAGCGCCCGACGCGTTGTCGTCGGCGCCAGGATGGAGTTTGCCAGGACCTTCGCGCGAACCGAAATCGCCTTGACCGAGGTGATCGAGGTGACCGCCGATGACGATGACTTCTTGTGCGAGCGCGCCGCGACCAGGCAGTACGCCGACGATGTTTTCTGCGAGCACGGGTTTCGTTTCGCTTTTCGCGGAGATCGAAATTTTCGCGGCGTCGCCCGTCGCGTTGGTGAGGTCGAAGCTGCGCGGAGTTGTTGTAGTTGGTGCGTCAGCAAGCGTGCGCAGATCCATGAGTGTCTGCGTGGAGCCACACAGCGTCACGAGTTGTTCAGCAGCCGCGGTCGACATCATGAAGACTGGCACATCGCTCATCGCACGACCGCCTCCAGTGGTGAGGCTCGACACGCGAGGGTCGTTGGCGCCTGGCGTATTCACGACGATGATCGCCGCGGGCTTGCGCTTGGCAACTGCGCTGATTTTCCCTGCGAATCCAGCGCGTCCTGACCATCCGTCGCCGCCCGACCACAGGCTCTTGCCTTCGCCATCCATTGGCTCGAAGCGAAGCACGAGTGCGATCTTGCCTTCGAGTGAGTGTTCGGCCGCGAAGCTTGTGTAGCCGTCAGGACCATCGTCGAGGCCGTAGCCAACGAACGCGACGGCGCCTTCTGCGGTTCCATCGCCGCCGAGCGAAGTGAGTTTGAAATCGGTGCCCACGAGGAGTGCAGTCGTCGTCGCGCCGCAAAGGATCGAAATGGATTCCTCCGTCACTTCACGCTTGCCGCCGAGCGAGAACGGTTGGCGATATGTCTTCGCGCTGCCGTCAGAAGGTTGAAACGCGGGCCCGACGCCAACGGCTTTCAACTGCGATTCCATGTAGTCCATCGCGCGTTCCATCCCGCGCGTGCCAGGCAGACGGCCTTCCATCCACGGGCTCGAAAGGATGGTGACGTGGTCGTTGAAATCGCGCACATAGGGATCGGCTTGCGCGATCGCCGTATGAATTGGCGTGCGCGGCGCGACGGCTTGCGTGTCTTGCGTAGAGGTTGAGGCGGGGGTTGACGCAGCGTCTGTCGTGCTCGGCGCCGATTGAATCGCGGGAGTTTCCGTCGCTGGCGCTTGTGCAAACACCGCACTCGCGGCGAGAATAGCCGTCGATGCAGCGAAACTCTTCAGTGCTTGTGCGAACGATCCATGCAATGAGTTGTGCAAGAGCGCGAGCGATGAGTTGCCAGTGCGAGAAGCGTGAACAGGCTGCATGGAAGTGGTCCTTCGTGAGCGTGAAGTGGAGTGCGTCCGCGCTATGCGGGTGCGCCGTGGCTGCATTCGTAGTCTGTTCTACCACGGCGCGCGGGGCAGAGTGGGCGCAACGACCTCTGGCTGCAGCAATTGCTACGAATGAAGCAGTTGGCGAGAAGAAGCATCCGCAGGACGGACCGCATGTGGATCTGCGATTTCGCGTTGACGCGAAGGAGTTCGTCGCGGAAATCGCGATGAACCTCGTGTTCCTCGACTGGATGGTGCAGACCGATCGTGAAGACGCCGAACGCGTGGATGCGAGTGAACTCCCGCGCGTGCGCGCAGCGCTTGCTGCGTATTGCGCGGTGCAAATGCCTGTGCGCATCGATGGCGCCGCGGCTGTTGGGGATGTGCGCGCGCTCAAAGTGAATGATCCTGATGAGGCGCTGCTGCCGCTGTTTCCTGTGAGTGGTTGGCGGGGCTTACGCAAGGTGTCGTTTGAGATTGCGTTTGCGTTGAGCGCGCCGCCGCAATCGATCAGCGTCATGTGGTCTGCGTATCCGCCAGATTTGCTTTCGGTGCTTGCGTCAAAGCCGCCGCTCGATATTGCTGCGGAGTGGAGCGCGGATGGCTTGCGTTCGCAGCTGATGTTTACGCGCAGTGAGCCAGGATTTACTTGGAATCGACCTGTCGAGGGAGTCGCTTCAAGACTTGAGCGCGTTCCAACTCCGCCGAGCGCGCGAGCGATCGTGCCTTCATGGGCGACGCTCGCGGTGTTGCTGTTCATCGTCGCGTTTCTCGCGGCCGCGATGTCGCGCAAGCCACCGCGGATTGCGCTCGGAACTGGATTACTTGCAGCCGTGATCGTGATGATCATTCGACCAAGTGGGCTGCCGTTTCTCGCATTTGGCTCGCGATCTGCGGCGGTGCTTGATGAGCGCGATGCGCGCGCGACATTCGAAGCGCTGCAAGCGAATCTCTATCGCGCGTTTGACTACGACTCAGAGAGCATGGTGTATGACGCGCTCGCGCTGAGCGTGAGTGGAGAGCTGTTGGAAGAAACCTATCTCGGTGTGCGCCGCGCGCTGGTGATCGAAGAAGAAGGCGGCGCGATGAGTCGAGTTGTTGCGCTCACGCCGATGAGCACGGTGATCGCGTCGCATGGTGAGATTGCGGACGCAACGGGCAAGAGCGTCGCTGCGTTTGTGGTGAACGCGTCGTGGCGAGTTGAGGGCCGCGTGACGCATTGGGGTCACGCGCATGATCGAACGAATGAATATGAAGGGCGATTCGTGGTTGCCGCGCTTGCAGACGGTTGGCGCATTCACGATGCGGAGATTACTCGTCAAGAGCGTGTGGAGAATGCGGAGTTGCCGCAAATGCCGACAGTTCCCGTCGATCCTTTGAATGAAGAACTGTGATGAACGCGCCGAACGATTCAGCGCTCAAGACACGCGCGAACCAGGCTTCACTGCACGCGCGACGGTGAGAATCACGACATCGCGTTCATCGGCGCCTGGCTTTGCAGCAGGTGCCGCAGCGCCATCAACAGCCGCGATCAGTTCAACCGGCGCGAGCGCGACAATCTTCATATCGCTCGCTGCCAGAATCATTCCTTGGCTGATTTCGCCGCGCAATTGCCTCGGTTCGAGATTCGCGCAGATGATGACTTGCATACCAACGAGCGTTGCAGGGTCGTACCACGCCTTGATGCCCGCGCAGACTTGACGACCTTCAGGCGTGCCGTCATCAAGGCGAATCTTCAGCAATTTGTCTGCGTTTGGATGCGCCTCGGCGCTGAGGATGGTGGCAACGCGAAGATCAAGTTTCGCGAAATCATCGAACTTGATGTTGGGAAGTGGTTCAGTAGTCACTGGTAGTGCACGAAAAAATGGATGGTGAAAGCAGACGAATCACACGCACAACACTCAGCCCGCGTCGTCGGCGGCGCTAGCAGTGTCGCTCTCAAGACGAGTGAGTTTGAAGCCGTAGCGCTTGCAGAGTGAATCGAAGCTGAACAGATCAGTAGGATTGATCGTGTAACTCGGATCGCGCACGATGCCCACGCTTTGCGGATTCGCTGCAATCATCGCGTACTGTTCAGTGGTCAACGGAGTGAGCTCTGACACCTGCAGAACGATGAGTGTGAGGAAGTCAGCAGCAGGTACAACGATGGTGCGCTCCGCGAGCGGCAACTTCGAAATATCTTCAGTAAGCGGCAGTTTGATGGCTTTCGCAACGATGGCGCTCAGTGCATCAGCATCAGTGCCGACACCAGGAATCGCTGTGCCGAGCTTGAATCCATACTGCACGAACTGCGGATTCGCTTCACGAAGATCGCGAGCAAACACGACTTCGGCGCCAAACTTCGCAGCGACGGTGCGCAGACCATCAGTGATCGATTGCGTGGCGATGCTCTCTTGATTCGCCTTCAACCACTCAAAGCGTGCAAGCGCGAGAACATCCTTCACGACAGCGTCGCGCACTTCTGCGAGGTCAGTGGCGGCGCGCGATGGCTCTGCGGCGATCATGCGCGCGAAGACAACATCGCCACCATCGGCTGTGAGCGGTGGGCTTGCGAGATTCAACTGAAACGGTGCGTTCAGATTTTGCGCCGTGAGTTCTTTCGCGCCAGCAACAAGTTGCGCAAGAGTCACGCGCGTGCCGAATCGATCGGTGGAAACGCGACCAATCATCGGATCGGATTCGAGCTGCGCGCCTGTCATCCACTCTGCGCCGCTCGATTGATACGCGGGAGCAGGGATGCTGAATTCTTGCGCGACGGTTTGTGCGAGCGCGTCGAATGCAGGCATCTGCGTTGCCCACTCTGCGGGCAGCACGAAATAGGTGCCGTCACGCTTGAGCGAGCGGTGCGCGAGACCGAGTTGATCGGTGGTGAACTTCGAGATTGCGTCAGTGCGCTCCTTCACGAGATCGTCAGTGGCGCGTGTGCGCACGGCCGCTTCGAAAGTCGCAAAGGCAGCGCTGCCATCGGCGGGCGCGCCGTACTTCGCAGGATCTTGTGCAAATCGCTTCTTGAGCGCGAGCGTCGCGAGTTCAGGCGCGTTCTGCACGCTGGCCACGATGGATGACTTCGGAATCGTGATCCACTCGAGCTTGAAGCGATCGGAGACGCGGTAGCCGAAGGGGCTCGGAACTGCTTTCGCCGCGCCGCTAGCCTTTTCGAGGGCTGAAGTCTGGCCTGCGACTTTGTCCGCGTAGAGTTTGAGGTGCGCAAGCAAAGCGGCGTCATCACTGGCGCTCACCGCGATGGCGGCCGCAAGAGCTGGCGTGTCTTTACGCGCGTCAATCACGAACATGTCGCCGCTAACACCGAGCAGCGATTCAGCGAGCACATGTTCAAAGCGCTTGTCGCTCACGCGATCGACATTCGCAGCAAGATTCACCATGCGTGCAACACCTTGCGCCTTGGCGATTGTTTCAAGCACGACATCACGAGTCGCGCGCGAACTGCGAATGAGTTCGGAGAGCATCGTTTCAGGCGTGGTGCCAGGGATGTTTGGGCTCGTCTTCGCTTGCTCAGCCCGTTGAGCAGCCATTTGGCTCACGACTGCTTCGCCATCACCGAGGCCACCGACGAGTCCAGCGAGCTTCGCTTCGTGCGCAAGCAACCACCAGTGAGCAGGATCGCGATCAGCGCCGAGCTGCGAGAGCACGGCACTGCCCATCTGTTCCAACACGACCATCTCCTGCCGCGCTTGTTCAAGGTCTTCGCCCGTCAACTTGCCGCCGTCGTAGGTTGCCCAGACTGCGCCTGAGGTCGCGCTTTCTTGCGCGCAATTCTGAATCGCAGTTGGCATGAGGAAAGTGATGAGGAGGAGCGAGCCGCCTACCACGAGGATCCACTGGTTGTACTGTCGAAGGAACTTAAGCATGGTGATTAAAGGGGATGCGGGTTGTGTCTAAGAAACGAGGCCGAAGCGCTGGCTTCGGCCTCGTGGGTTTACGGGTGGACTTTGGGGTTTACGGGTGGACTTTGGCGACCAAAGTTTTAGCGGTAAAACTCAACAATGAGGTTCGTGTTCACTTCGAAAGGAATCTGATCCGAAGTTGGCAGCGAAACGCACTTGATCGAGAGTTCTGCTGGATTGACGGCAATCCAGAATCGATTCCATCTGTTCGCGGCAGAGCTTCTGAATCCCCTCGCGCACAGTGACGACATCGCCAACTGAAAGCGCGAATGAAGGACGATCGACCTTCTCGCCGTTGATCTTCACGTGTCCGTGCACGCAGAGTTGACGGGCGCCCCACACCGTGCGGCAGAGGCCAGCGCGACGAAGGACATTGTCGAGACGAAGTTCGAGCAACTGGAGGAGCATTTCGCCCGTGTTGCCTTGACGACGACCTGCTTCAACGAGGTAGCGGCGGAACTGGCGCTCAAGCACGTTGTAGTGAAAGCGGAGTTTCTGCTTCTCATCCTTGCGGATTCCGTAGGCCTTCTGGCGACGACCACGCGCGCCGTGGACGCCCGGAGTCGTCAGTTGACGCTTGGTCGTGTGCTTTGGGATGTCCGCGATTGGAACGCCGACTTTGCGCGAGAGCTTGACCTTCGGACCGAGATAGCGTGACATGATTCTTCCAGAATGGCTGCAGAAACCCTGCAGTAATGCGTCCGAGTGAGCGCCATCTTGCGCTGCTGATGCGGACCGTTGAAGTCAAGTTCGGCGGCGCACGCGCGTCGTCGACCCCGGTGAGGGGGAACGCGAGAGTAGAGCGTAAACCGCCCGCTTCGTCAAGATCATCGAAGCCCAGAGCCGCCAGAGATTTCACTTCCAACAAAGGACAGGCACTCACGCCCCGACAAAGGACAGGCACTCAACAAAGGACAGGCACTCAAAGGACAGGCACTCAAAGGACAGGCATACAAAGGACAAGGCATACAAAGGACAGGCATGCATCGGACAGGCACTCAAAGGACAGGCATACAAAGGACAGGCATGCATCGGAAAACGGCCAGCAATGCGCTTGGCGAAGCACAACTGCGGCGCTGTTCGCAACCGACTAGACGCAGTGATTTGTGTGGGGCAACGGCTGATTCCGTCACGGATCAGTCAGTATGAACGCTTGCCATCTTTTCCGCGGCGCCAGTTCAGATAGGCAGTGTTCAGCACCCGATAACCGCCGGCGGTTGGATACTCACCCGTGAAGTACCAATCGCCCGTGTGCTCAGGCATCGAACTGCGGAGGCCGTCGATCGATTGGTAGACCAAGTCGATCTCGCCCTTCCAACTGAGGAAGTTTGAGCGAATGAGTTGCGCGACCTTGCCTTCGATCTGCTGCAGCGTGAACAAGTCGTAAAGCAGCGCGACATGGTTCTTCATGCGCGCCGTTTCAAACGACGCTTGCTCAGTGCACTTCGCTTCGATCTCCTCAAACACCGCATCGTGGCCGAGTTCACGCGCAAGCGTCACAGCAGCTTCAAACGCGATGAAGCGCCCAAGCTGGCTCATATCGATGCCGTAGCAATCGGGATACATGATCGGCGGACTCGAACTTGCCACGATGATCTTGCGCGGATTCAAACGCGCGAGCATGGTGATGATCGACTCACGCAGCGTCGTGCCGCGCACGATCGAATCGTCAACGACAACCAGCGTGTCTTCAGGCGAAATCGTTCCGTGCGTAATGTCGTAGATGTGATTGACGAGATCGCGCCGCGCAGAGTCATGCGTAATAAACGTGCGCAATCGCTGGTCTTTGTGCGCAACCTTCTCGCCGCGCACGCGACCCGCAAGCGCGGCGTACACCGACTCGCGCGTTGCAGTTCCCGCTTCAATTGAAGCCCAAATGCGATCTGCGCTCAACGTCTGGCGAATCTCGCCAAGCGCATCAAGCAGGCCGAGATACGCAGTTTCGGAGGTGTTGGGAATAAAACCGATGACCGCGTGATCGAGGTCGTGATCGAGTAACGCAGCGACGCGCGGCGCAAGATTGCGGCCGAGTTGCTTGCGCTCGCGATAAATCGATGGATCATTGCCACGCGAGAAATAGATGCGCTCAAAGGTGCACTGGCGCAGCGGCATCGCTTCTGCAAAACGCTCAAGCGTGAAACTGCCGTCGCGCTTGATGACGAGCGCGTGGCCAGGCGGGATCGGTTTGATTTCGCATGGGGCGGTGTCGAAGACTGTCGCGATCGCCGCGCGTTCGCTCGCCACAGTGATGCAATCGTCGCGCACGAGATAGAAGCCGGGACGAATGCCGCTCGGATCACGGCAGACGAAACTATCGCCATTGCCCAGAATTCCCGCAAAAACATAGCCGCCGTCGAAGTGCTCCGTCGCTTTGCTTAACACGCGCGCGATATCAAGTTGCTTCGAGATTTCGCGCGCAAGCATCGAACCCTCGAGGTTCATGAACGAACCTTCGCCCATCGATGCTTCCAGATGCGCGTGCTCGCGATCAAGGAAATAGCCGATCTTTTCGAGCACCACGCCCGTGTCGCTATCGCCCACAGGATGCAGCCCGTACTCAACGAGTTTCGCGAAGAGTTCTTTCGAGTTCGTGAGATTGAAATTGCCCGCCATCGCAATCGAGCGCGATTCAGCATTCGAGCGCCGCAGATACGGATGACACATCGAACTCGCACGACCACTGTGCGTTCCGTAGCGAAGATGCCCCAGCATCACTTCGCCAAACAAGCGGAAACGACGCTTCAATTCGAGGTCGTTCATCGCGTTGAGCGCGGCCTCACTCATCTCGCGCGCGGGCGCAAGGGCGTCGTCGAAGAGCCGTTCGATCGGATTGCGTTTGGCGGTGCGTTCGCGTTCAAGAAACGCATCGCCCGCAGGCATATCGAATTTCGTGCACGCAATTCCCGCGCCGTCTTGGCCGCGATTGTGCTGTTTCTCCATCAAGAGATAAAGGCGACGAAGTCCCCACAGCGCATCGCCGTACTGCTGCGCGTACCAATTGAGTGGCTTTCGCAAGCGAACAAACGCAAGACCGCATTCGTGAGTGAGCGCATCAGACATCGGGCACGAAGGGTAGCGAAGGTGCTGAGCGCGTGTTGCTTACGCAAGAGGCAATTCGCTGCCGAGTCGCAGCAGTCCACTCGCCGCAAATGGCTGCGCAATAGTGAGCTTCGCGGCAAGGGTTGGAAGCGCTTCTTGCCACATTCGCTCGACTAATCGCGGGCAATTGCACTCGCGCGACAGATGGAGCAGCACGACATGCTCGGGTTCGATCGGCGCGGCCATCGCGCGCACCGCCTCAATGCACTCGCTGTTGGACAAGTGTCCGCGACCGCTCGTGATGCGCTCCTTCAAGAAGCGCGGGCGATTTGAAGACTCTTGCATTGCGGGGTCATAGTTTGATTCGATCGCAAGCAACTGCACGCCGCGCATGGTGTTGATGAGCGCGTCAGACACGCGTCCAATGTCGGTGGCGAATCCAATGCTGCCCGCATCAGTTTCGAGCCGAAAAGCAATGGTTCCCGTCGCATCGTGCGGATTTTCGCACGGAACGACATGCACGGGTCCAAGATCGAATCCACCGCTCTCGGCGTCGAAGGGATCAATCGCAATGTCAGGATATCCCCGCGCTCGCGCAAGGTGCACATGCCGCGAAGAGCAGCGAAATCGCAGCCCAGTTGCAAGCGCAATCTTCGACCAACCCTCGCGCGCGTGGTCGGAGTCAAAGTGCGTGAAGAGCACTTCGTGCGTGTCGGCGAGATCGAATCCGAGTAGCGCCAATTGACCACGTACGGCCTTCGGCGAGAGCCCTGCATCGATCAAGATCTGGCGTCGCGCGGGTCCAGACGTTACGCGAAGAATCGAAGCGTTCCCGCGTGAACTCGATCCGAGCACGGCGAATTCGATCGTTGTGGGCGATGAACTTCCTGCGGCGCTTGCCGCAAAAAGCGAAGGAGTCCGCTGAGTCATCAAGCGCGGCATCACGCGAGTTCACTCGAGAAAACGGCATCACTCCCGCCCGCGCGCGACGCAGTGACTCGACCATGACGCGTACAAATGCCGCGCTTCGAACTCTGCACAAACGCGATGAACTCATCAGCGATCGCGTTGCCAGCATACGGAAGAATTGCTTCCAAACGCGCTGAAAACGGCTGACGACTGCGCACGAGCAGACTGTAGATCTTCTTCGTGACTTCAATGTCTGCTTCACTCGCACCAATGCGGCGCATGCCGATGCGATTGAATCCGCCGACATAATTCGTAGCCGTCAACATAAAGAAGGGGCACACATCTTTCGAAGCGCCGCACAAACCACCAAGCATCGCACCGCGACCAATGCGCGTGAATTGATGCACGCCAGCGCCGCCGCCCGTGACCACGCGATCGCCAATCTCAGCGTGACCGCCAAAGAGTGTGTTGTTCGCAAAGACGCAGTGGTCGCCAACTTGCACATCATGACCCGCGTGACTCATCGCCATCCAGTAGTTGTTGTTTCCTACGCGCGTTGGACGATCTTCACGCGTCGCGCGATGAATAGTCACGCCTTCGCGAAAGGTGTTGCCATCACCAATCACCGTTCCGCCGCCGTCCTTCGAATGCGGAAACTTGAGGTCTTGCGGCGCAAAGCCGAGCGAACTGCCTGGATAGCACACGTTTCCAGCGCCCATCGTAAGTGGTCCTTGCAAGTGCACGCCACCGACCAATCCGCAGCCGCGACCCAGACGAATCCGCCCGCTCAGCACGCAGTTCGGACCGATTTCAACATCGTCGGCGAGTTCGATGTCGCCATGGAGGACTGCAGTCGAGTGAATATTCGGCACGCGTGCGATTGTAGTGTGTCGCCGCGCTTCGTACGCTCTCCCTCGCGCCATGATCACGCTCGCTTCGAACGAACATGTGTCTGTCATTGATCTCGGCGCGATGGCGTACGCAGATGCCTTGCAGTTGCAGCGCGAAACACATGAGCGCGTGGTGGCGGCGCGGAACTCGCGCGCGCCGATGACGGTGTTCGTGCTTGAACATGTTCCCGCGGTGATCACGGTATCGCGACGACCCAGCGCGCCCGCGAATGTTCTCGCGAGTGACGAGGTTCTTGCTCAGCACGGCATCATGCGCGTGGAGACGGATCGCGGTGGAGATGTGACCTATCACGGACCTGGCCAACTCGTGGTTTATCCAATTCTCGACATTGAGCGTCTCGGCTTGCGCGTGCATCCATATGTGCGCTTTCTCGAGCAATGCGTGATTGATGTGCTTGCCGCTGACGGGCTCACAGGTCTTCGCGACACGACAGCAACAGGCGTGTGGATCGGCGCCAATGGTGTTGCCCAACGCAAGATCGCCGCCATCGGCGTGCGTCTCTCGCGCTATGTCTCGCTGCACGGATTCGCCTTGAATATCGCACCAAATCTCGCACATTTCAAACTGATCAACTCATGTGGATTGAATCGAGCCGTCACGAGTATCGCGGCAGAGATCGGCGAACGAACACCAACGATTGAGGTCGTGAAGGATCGCGTCGCCGAGTGGTTCGTGCGCGAGACAGCACGACATGTCGAGGTCGCGCTACACTCGCGGAATGAACCGTCTTGAACGCGCCATCGTCGCTACCTCACTCGCCTTCTCTGCCCTCGCGCTGGCCTTCGCGTTCTACGCGATGCCTTCGAGTGGGGCGCACGCCACGCTGCGTCTTCCCGCGGATCTAGGTCCCGCGGAAGGCCTGATTCTCACCAGCGCCGACGGAAAAGACACCGTGCGCATGGAAGCGAAAGACGGCCACATCGCGTGGGGCGATCGCTCAACGAATCGCGTGTGGAGCGTTGCGAGCGTCGACATCGACAAGGTGATGAAGAAGGTTCTCGAAGGCGCGAGCTACGCGGACAAGCGCAAAGAAGCGCAAGAAGGCGCGCAAGCCGAAGAAGCCGCTTTCAACAAGCGCGCTGAAGACATCAAGGCGAAGTATCCACTGCCAACCGATGGTTCACAGCCGCCGCAAGAGGCGCAGCGCGAATTCGGAATGCTGCAGCAGGAGTACAACAAGTGGCTCGAAGGCGTGCGCACGCGCGACGACAAGATTGCTGCCGATCAGTTCGAGCAGGCATATCGCGAACTCGTTGCCGCCGTCGAAACAATCAGCGAGAAGGAATCCATCGACCTCGTCTTCCGCTTCTTTCCAACCGCCGATCCATTCAAGAGCGAGCGCGCGGGTGAAGCGCTCGCGCAGATTCAGTCACGCACATTTCTGAAGTATCCAGCGTCGATTGACATCACCGCGGATGTAATGAAAGCATTGAATCTGACCGAGTGAGAGGCGTGGTGATCTCAACCAAAGCCTTGCATTGAAGCCCAAGGCCGCCCGCTCACGACTCCAAAGGAAGCGGCCGCAGCCGCGCCCGCTCAATCACGACTCCAAAGGAAGCGGCCGCAGCCGCGCCCGCTCAACTGATCAAGAATAGCCATGAAAGCTTCCTGCGGAATCGACACGTTGCCGATTTGCTTCATGCGTTTCTTGCCTTCTTTTTGCTTCTCGAGCAGCTTGCGCTTTCGGCTGATGTCGCCGCCGTAGCACTTCGCGATCACATTCTTGCGCATCGACTTGATGCTCTCGCGCGCGATGACTTTGCCGCCGATTGCGGCTTGCAACGCGATTTCAAATTGATGCCGCGAGATCTGTTCCTTGAGCTTCTGCAAGATCACGCGTGATCGCTGCTCAGCGTTGTCGCGATGGCAGATCAGTGAGAGCGCTTCAACGACATCGCCGTTCACGAGGATCGACACCTTCACCAAGCGATCGGCTCGATACTGGGTGATGTGATAGTCCATCGTGCCGTAGCCGCGCGTCACGCTCTTAAGCCTGTCGTAGAAGTCGTAGATGATTTCTGCGAGCGGCACTTCGTACTTCAGAATCTGGCGCGTCTCGCTGATCATCTCTTGCGCAAGGAAGATGCCACGACGACTTTCAGCGAGCTTCATGAGGTCGCCGATGTTTTCGTTAGGGCAAATGATGTCGATCTTCACGATCGGTTCACAGATATTGAGGATGATCGATCCATCGGGCAGATCGGCGGGATTATGAATCTCGACCGAGGTGCCATCCGTGAGGTCAATCATGTACGACACCGTTGGCGCCGTTTGCACGATCGCCACGCCGCCTTCGCGCTCAAGGCGCTCTTGCACGATGTCCATGTGCAACAACCCAAGGAAGCCACAACGGAAACCGAAGCCGAGCGCTTCGGAGTGCTGCGTTTCAAAGGTGAAACTTGCATCATTCAGATGGAGCTTCTCGATGGCGATGCGGAGTTGTTCGAAGTCAGACTTCTTGCCGAGTTCGTCTGCGCTTGATGGATAGAAGTCGCAGAACACCATCTGCTTTGGCTCTTCGTAGCCTTCGAGCGCGATCTCGGCAGGATCACTCTCAAGCGTGATGGTGTCACCAACGCGTACATCGCCAAGCGTCTTCATGCCTGCGCTCACCGAACCGACTTGCGATTGATCGAGCAACTTCACTTTGCCAGGGAACGGCGTGTAACGCAAGATTTCATTGACACTGAATGTGCGCTGCGTGCCCATCATCCGAATCTTGTCGCCTTGCTTGAGGCTGCCATCGAAGATGCGCACATACATCACGACGCCGCGATAGTCGTCGTACTTTGCATCAAACACGAGCCCGCGCAACTTCTTGGTGGTCGGCGGCTTTGGAGCAGGGAGGCGCTCGCAAATCGCGTCGAGCAATTCGCCAATGCCTTGACCAGTCTTGGCCGAGACATAGATGCAGTCTTCCGCAGGAAAACCAAACACTTGTTCGACTTCCATCGCAACGCGATCAGGATCAGCAGCAGGGAGATCGATCTTGTTGATGACGGGAATGAGCGTCAGATCGCCCGCAACCGCGAGGTAGGCGTTGGCAACAGTTTGCGCTTGCACGCCTTGCGTTGAGTCGACGACAAGCACCGCACCTTCGCACGCCTTGAGCGCGCGCGAGACTTCGTAGGTGAAGTCAACATGTCCTGGCGTATCGATGAAATTGAGTTCGTACTCTTCACCTTTGTAGGTGTGCTTCACCGTCACCGCAGATGCTTTGATGGTGATGCCGCGTTCGCGTTCGAGG
>QWPU01000240.1 GCA_003671065.1 Planctomycetota bacterium
TCAGGGCGACATCGTGATCGAGTTGAGTCGCTTGAAGGCGCCCGTCAGCGTTGAGAACTTCACTGACTACATCAAGAGCGGATTTTTCGATGGCACTGTGTTCCATCGCGTCGTGCCGGGCTTTGTGATTCAAGGCGGCGGGTTTACGCCAAAGGGTGATCAGAAGAAGACGAAGCCTTCAATCAGCAATGAATGGGAAAATGGTCTTAAGAACAAACGCGGCACGCTTTCGATGGCGCGCACGACTGATCCCAATAGCGCGACGAGTCAGTTCTTTGTGAGCCTCAAAGACAACGACATGCTCGATCAACCAATCTCTGGCGGCGCGGGATACGCGGTGTTTGGCAAAGTGATCGCGGGCATGGATGTCGTTGACAGCATTGCGCGTACAGAGCGCGGAGTGAAGAACGGCATGAAGGATTGGCCGACAAGCGACATGCTCGTGACCACATGCGAAATGCTCACGAAGGAACAAGCGGACAAACTCACTGCGGCTGCCGCAACTGGTGGTGCTGCAGATCCGAAGCCTGCGGGAGCGGTTGCGCCAGTAGCTCCAAAGGCCAAGTGATCGTCACGCGACGATCAACTCACAACAGAACTGCACATTTCTGAGGATGAACTCATGAGCGATCTCCGACTCTATGACGGCGACGGCGATCGACTTCTTGAAGTCGCGTCATCACAACCTCAAGTGCGCATTCTTCCATCGGGCGATCCGCGAGCCGTCACAGGGCGACCTCGCATTCGTCTCATGTGGGGTCAGCACATTCTCGATGATCTCGTCGCGGGCCGCTATCGCACGGTGATTTGCGGCATTAACGACACGGACAACTCGAAGGGCGTGATCGCGGAAATCTTACGACTCGTGCCTGGTTCGCAGTGGACGCTGTCGAGCGCAACGAGTTACGCACGCGTGTTTCGCGATGCTATTAGTTTGCACGCGAAGGAAGATCGTGAGCCGTATGTGCTCAAGTTTGATCTTGATCGACTGTTGATTCTCGCGCTCTTGCGACCAAATGGCCGCGATCACTTCACGCTTGAAGATCTCTATCGCGGGTTTCGTACCGCGCGAACGATGATCGATGGTCGCCGCGATCGACAACCCGTGGCAACCGTGAGTTTCATCGGCGCGAAATCCAATCGCGCAGTGGATCATGAAGGACGCGATCCTTCGCTTGAAGCGGTGTTGCGCGCGATGCACACTGCAGGTTTCGAAGGCGATCTGTATCCACCGCCGAGCGCGTGGGAAACATCACGCGTTGGTGCGTATGCGGCGTATCCGTTTCCGGAATCGCTTGAGCGTGCGCGTGATGGATCGAGTTGAGCGATTCAGTTGAAGCCTCGTCTCACTCAAACACAATGCCTTGCGCGAGCGGCAGTTCGTTCGACCAGTTGATCGTGCATGTCTGACGGCGCATGTATTGCTTCCAACTATCCGAGCCACTCTCGCGACCGCCGCCAGTGTCTTTCTCACCACCGAACGCACCACCGATTTCTGCACCGCTCGTACCGATGTTGACATTCGCGATGCCGCAATCTGAACCCTCGGTGGAGAGGAAACGCTCGGCACTGCGCATATTGAGGGTAAAGATCGCGCTCGACAAGCCTTGATCGACCGAGTTCTGGATCTCCATTGCTTCATCGAGGTTCGCAACGGAATACACATAAAGTATCGGTGCGAAGGTTTCTTCACAGCAGATGCGTGGCCGCGCGCCCTTGGGCACTCGAAACAGCGTCGGCTCAACGAAGTTGCCTGGTTTTCCCTTGAATCGATCGATGCCTGCAGCGCCGCCAGCAAGCAGCGTGCAGCCTTCGCGCAACGCTTCATCACACGCGCGGCGCATACCAGTCACCGCCGCAGGATTCACCAATGGACCCATCAGTGTCCCCGCCGCGAGCGGATCACCGATCGGAACACTCTTGTACGACTTCGCAAGTCGCTCGCACAACGCATCGACAACCTTCTCATGCACAAGCAATCGGCGCGTTGAAGTGCAGCGCTGACCCGCAGTGCCCACCGCACCGAAGAGCACCGCGCGCGCCACCATGTCCATATCCGCATCATCCATCACGATGATTGCGTTGTTGCCGCCGAGTTCTAGCAAGCAACGACCAAGTCGCTGCGCCACCACTTCACCGACGCGTCGACCCATGCGGCACGATCCCGTCGCGCTAATCAGCGGAATGCGGCGATCGGCAACCATTGGTTCGCCAACTTCTGCATCGCTACCAATCACAAGCGGGAAGATGTCTGCGGGATCAATGCCTTCAGGACGCCACAGTGTTTGCGTGCGCAACACGCGCGCGCAGACTTCAGTCGTCGCGATCGCCGTGAGCGGCGTCATGAGCGACGGCTTCCAAATGACCGCATCGCCACAGACGGCGGCAAGCATCGCATTCCACGCCCACACAGCATTTGGAAAGTTGAACGCGGTAATGCAACCAATGACGCCGAGCGGCTGCCACTGCTCATACATGCGGTGTCCAGGTCGCTCCGAATGCATGGTGAGCCCATAGAGTTGACGCGCGAGACCAACCGCGAAATCCGCGATGTCCACCGACTCTTGCACTTCGCCGAGGCCTTCCGCTTTGATCTTGCCCATCTCAAGCGACACGAGTTCGCCGAGCGGTTCCTTTGCGTCGCGCAAAGCATTCCCCATCAGCCGCACGATTTCGCCGCGCTTGGGCGCAGGAAGTTGACGCCACGACGCTTGCGCAATGACGGCGCGTGCGATGGCAGCTTCGTAATCCGCGCGCGATTGCAAACGCACTGCAGCGATCGCTTCGCCCGTTGCGGGGTTGTCACTCGTGATGGAGTTCGGGCTGCCGATAGCGCAGAGGCGTGGATCATTCGCAAGACCAAGACGAGTAAGAATCGAATGCATAGGGCGCGCATACTAACGATCACGCGCGCCTCATCTTCACTACGACTTTCACTGCGCCTTTCACTACGACTTTCACCGCGCTTTCCTATCGGTTTCCCCGCGAATTCGCAGTCGCCCGTATGATCGGACCCCCTATGCCACTAGATCGCAACCAGATCGCGCGCCGCGCCGCCCAAGAACTTCGTGACGGCTTTTATGTGAACCTCGGCATCGGCATGCCAACGCTGGTTGCCAACTATGTGCCCGCGAACATGACGGTCTGGCTGCAATCAGAAAACGGATTGCTCGGCATGGGACCGTTTCCAACCGACGACGCGGTTGATGCCGATCTCATCAACGCAGGCAAGCAAACGGTGACTGGTGTAGCGGGTCACTCATTCTTTTCGAGCGCTGATAGTTTCGCAATGATTCGCGGCGGTCACATCGATCTCGCGATTCTCGGCGCGATGGAAGTCAGTCAAGAAGGCGACATCGCCAACTGGATGATTCCAGGCAAACTCGTCAAGGGCATGGGCGGCGCAATGGATCTCGTCGCAGGCGTCAAACGCGTGGTGGTGATGATGGAACACGCGAACAAAAAGGGCGAATCAAAAATCATTCCGCAGTGCACGCTGCCGCTGACTGGCCGCCGCTGTATCGACATGATCATCACGGAACTCTGCGTGCTTGAAATGGACGCAACGAATCCAGCCAAGCGCCGCTTCGTACTGAAAGAACTCGCGCCGGGCGTGACGACAGACGAAGTGCTCGCGAAGACAACTGCGGAGATCTTCGTGCCCGCGTCAGTCGGCACGGTGGCATGCTGAATCGGTAGCGTGCTGAATAGGGGCGTGCTCGTGCAGCGCGACGCGTGCTACTCACATGCACCCCAGTTTGAAAGCAGTAATGCGAGATCGGTGCCGTCGGTTTCGCCGTCGCCTGAGAGATCGCCTTCGGTGGAACCTGGGCCGTTTTGCCAGCCTGAAAGCACAATTGTGACATCCGCGCCCGCAACTTGACCATCGCCGTTGAGGTCCCCGAAGCAGGAGCATGCGGCGTTGAAGTTGTTGCCGCCGAGATCTGACCAACAGCATTCGAAGATCGGTGATGAGCAGTCGCAGAATGTCGAGGAAGCGATGGCGTAGCTGAGGCTGTAGGTTTGAATGAACAAGCCGATGTCGCAGTGGCAATGTTCGAAGCTGCACTCATCGATGAGCACTTGTCCGGATCGTCCATCCATCACCGAGACTGCCGTGAAGTTTCGGAAGGTCGATCGGCGCACGGTGTAGGGCGCCCATCCAAACAAGGCGGTTTGCAATGATCCACCGTCGAAGAGCGAGTCTTCGATGGTCAATGATCCAGACGCGTTGTAGATCTGCGGAATCCAACTCGTTTGTCCGCCCACAAGGGAGCAGTTGCGAAACACACTCACGCCGCCTTCTTGCACAAAGCAGTTTCCGTGATTGCCTTCATTGTCGAGGAAGTTGCAGTAGCTCACGATGATGGAACCACCGACTGAACGAATCGCTCCGCCGTCGCCGTAGTAGCCGACGGTCTCATCAGCGACGCAGCGCACAAAGTCGCAGCCAACGAACATCGGCGCGCCGCCCGCAACATGCGCGCCTCCGCCAGTGCCGTTGTGACATTCGATGAACGCGCAGTTGTCAAACACTGCGGACGCGTTGCTCACACTCACGCCACCTCCACGCTTTCCTGCGCGTCCAAGTTCAAAACCAATCACCCGCGTCGCGGAACTCTCTCCTGTATGCGCAACAAAACATCGCGTGTTCTGCGGCGCAAGCACTCGCGCGCCATGGACCACGGCGCTCGAAACGAGAATCGCTTTGCCGCGCAGATCAACCGACTCAACATAGTCGCCGCTCGCAACAAGCACCGTGTCACCCGCAACAGCTGCATCTACCGCTGCTTGAATCGTTGCGTAATCTGCAGGAACATTGAGCGTGCTCGGTTGCACACTCATCGCCAACTCCCATGTTTCAGGCACATTTCCGCGACCACTCGGCGTTGGACCCATGCCGCCTGGCAGCACGATCACATCACGCGCTCGGTCATACGCGATGTTCATGTAACCACGCGCAGGTCCTTGCATGGCGCACTGACTCCACGCCGTTCCATTCCATACATAGGTTTGCGTGTACT
>QWPU01000025.1:0-1927 GCA_003671065.1 Planctomycetota bacterium
CATCGGCTTTGAGCGCGACGGTGTGGGGTCCGCCCGCGGCGATGGCTGTGGCGGGCCCGATTCCTGGGGGCGTGGTGCACTGTCCCTTGTTGTTGTATCCCCAAGCGACGACCGCTCCATCGGCTTTGATCGCGACGGTGTGTGCTCCGCCCGCGGCGATGGCAATGACGGGCCCGATTCCTAGGGGCGTATTGCACTGTCCGTACCAGTTGCCTCCCCAAGCGACGACCGCTCCATCGGCTTTGAGCGCGACAGTGTGGTATGAGCCCGCGGCGACGGCAGTGACGGGCCCGATTCCTAGGGGCGTGTTGCACTGGCCGTATTCGTTGTATCCCCAATCGACAACCGCTCCATCGGCTTTGATCGCAACGGTGTGCGCGTAGCCCGCGGCAATCGCCTTGACGGCCCCGATTCCCGCGGGCGTGTCGCACTGTCCGTAGTCGTTGGCTCCCCAGGCGACGACCACTCCATCGGCTTTGAGCGCGACGGTGAAGCCTCCGCCCGCGGCGATGGCCTTGACGTCCCCGATTCAATCGGGCGTGGTGGACTGTGCTCCCCAAACGACGACTTCATCGGCCCGAGCAACGCGCGCGCCCGCCAGAGTCCCGGCGGCGGCGAGCAGCAGCATCGCGCTCCGCGTCACCGCGGTGCCGGCTCGACGCAGGCGACCTCCGCAAAGGTTGTTACGGGTGAGGTCCACTGCAGAAACACTGATTACATCCATGAGCATTCATCTTCACGCCGCTTGCGCGACAAGTCCTGCGCCGTGCACGGCGTTGATTGTTAAGTAGCCCGCACGCGCTTTGCGAGCGGGGCTGACAGGTATATACCCCATTATCCGCGATCTCCAAATTAATCTTCCCTTTATCGGCACCGATCCGCCTCGGAGGCGGCTCCTCCTTGAGTTACCGCTCGCAGCCTGCGGCAGCCGCGCAAGGCATCTCGATAGGATGTCCCCATGCCTGCGATTCGCTTTCCTCATGTGCAGTTTTTTGGTCGCACCTGGCGCGAGTACGAGCAGATCTGGAACCTTCGCCTCGACGACTTGCACGGCAAGCGCGTGCTCGACTGTCCTTGCGGCCCCGCAAGTTTTGTTTCGGAAGCGCGTCGGCGCGGCATCGATATCGTTGGATGCGATCCGCTGTTTGCGCTTCCTCTCGCGCAGTTGCGAGCGCGTGGCGAGGCGGACATCGCGGAGACGATGCGCCTCATTCGCACGCAGAATCCAATGCTCGCGGGCAACGACCCCGAGTCCTATGCAAGCGAGAAGCGCAAGGCACTCGACGAACTGCTCAACGACTTTGCGTTGCATGGACCAAGCGGCACGAAGTGCGACGGTCGATATGTGAACGCCGCGCTGCCAACATTACCTTTTGCGGATCACTCGTTTGATGTCGTGCTCTCGGCGCACTTTCTCTTCACCTATGCGGCGGTTGAAGACGGCGGCATGATGGCCACTCGCGAATTCGATCTCGACTTTCACCTTCGCGCGATGACCGAACTCGCTCGCGTGGCGCGTGAGATTCGCCTCTACCCCTGTTACGGAGTCGACCCCGCGCATCCAATGCGGCACCCATACGCCGATCCCGTCTTGCATCATCTGCAATCGATGGGAATGAACGCGCGCTACGAGCGGAGCACCTACGACCAAGGCGTTCCCGAGTGGAACTTCTCAATCGTCGCGTCGCGGTGACGATTGAAGCGCGCATTCGAGAACAGACGCAGACTTCTAGATGTGCGAACAGAGTTGCGTGTCCTCGATTGCGTTTTTAAGTCGCACTCAGCCGCGTCGGCGACGCTTGATGGCCATCACCAGCGCCAATGCCGCACACGCGCCAGGAGCAGGAACAGCAACGGTGACCACCGATGAGTACCCAGGAAGCTGGCGGGTTGATTCAATCCCGTTCGACCAGATTCCCAGTGGCGA
>QWPU01000025.1:1937-16148 GCA_003671065.1 Planctomycetota bacterium
GCAATCGATCGGAATGAACGCGCGCTACGAGCGGAGCACCTACGACCAAGGCGTTCCCGAGTGGAACTTCTCAATCGTCGCGTCGCGGTGACGATTGAAGCGCGCATTCGACACGCGACTTGGGACAGGCATCAACCACGCGCAGTCATTGAATGACATTTCACGGGAACGGAAGGACAGTCAACTTCCATGGGCTGCTGACATGCGCAGACTCGCGAACGCCGCGCGAACTGATCTTTGATCAGGGTCGTGGGGACATGTTCGTCGTCCGCATCGCAGGCAACTTCCAGAACGACACGATCATCGGCACCTTTGAGTACGGCGTTGAGACGGGCGTCGTCAGCATTCTCGACTCACAGCGCCGAGGGACTCACTTCGGCATCGACGCTGCAGTCATTGGTTTGACGGATGCGAAAGGCGTGAGTGTTCCACCCGCGCGTTCGATGAGTCGCGCTGCTTCGGCTTGCGTGGAACAGCAGACGATGTGAAAGTCCATCGGTGTCTGCACACTCGAGCCAACGACGAAGTGTCCATCCTCAACGCGGATCCAACCATCGCGATCCGATTGCCCACTCCATCGCTCAAGAATGTTCGCCGCATCCTGTTGTTCCTGCCAGAACACCATGCAGCCAACATCATCGAACACCGCGTGCTCGCGCCGACCATCCACGATGTGCAACGCCGCCGCCGCATACTTCGTCTCGATGATGCTCATGCCGCAATCCGCGCACACATCAACGCCGACTTGAAGCGTCGGCGGACCAGACGGCTCGGGATCCGTGCAACTCCACAGGAAGAAGACGCACACGGCGCTCAGTGCAACTCGTCGTTGATCGTGTTTCATGCGGCGGGCTTTCGTGCGAAGAGAAACGCCGCCACCAACACGGGGACGACAGCCCACAGTGTGAGTGATCCTGCGGCAATCCACGGCAATGCCGTTGGTAGTTTGTCCATCACATACTGACCGACTGGTCCGAGGACATCAAGCGGAATGCCCGATGCATCAAGCGACCAGATCTTGAAGATCTGCAACGGGTTCACGATGCATGCCGCGAGAATGGACTGAATCGACAACTTCCACGTCAATGTGCCCGCCATCAATCCAAGGTCAGTTGCAAACGCGAGCAACAGCCAGATGAACACCGCGAGACCTGTCGCCATGCTGGTGCGACGCGACAAGACGCTGATGAGCAAGCCAACGCCGAGCATGCCGAGTGCGAGAAACTGCGTCAGCAACGCGAGGACAACAAGCGCACTCGCGCCATCTGCATCCGCGCGCGTGGCGACGATGGCAGCGCAAAGTCCGAACCCCAGAAAGATCGACGCGGTGAGTGCAAGCGCGAGGCCGAGCCACTTCCCTGCGATGACTTCAAATCGAGTGACGGGCTGTGAAAGCAGAAACGCGAGCATGCCCCGCTCGCGTTCCCCCGCCACGCTCGCAGCGCCTGCAGTCAATGCCATCAGTGGGACAACGAGCGTCACAAGATTGACGAGTCCAGCGGTCGTGCGTCCGAATCCGCTGAGCCCTTCGCCGCCACCTGCGGACGCCGAGAGAAATGAAACGGCGACACCGAGCAACACAAACGCGGCGGTGTTCAACGCGAACCAACGGCTGCGCAGCGCGTCGCGAAGTTCTCGCCGCGCAATTGCCCAGATGTTTGCGAGCGCGCTCTCAGGCGCGGGCGTGCATGCAAGCATCGCATCGCTCCTTTCGTTCTCCAGCGACTCGCTCGCAAGATTGGCTTCGCTGCGGCGAATTGCTGTGCAACAGACCGTCGACAATCCACAACGCACGTTTGGCAAGAATCGCAACTTCTTCAGGCCGATGCGATGCGAACACTACTGTTCGACCTTCGCCACGCAACCCAACAAGGAGATGCAGAAAGGCTTCGCGACCTTCAATGTCAAGGCTCGCGGAGAGTTCATCAAGCACAAGCACAGGTGCATCGCCGAGCAACGCGATCGCAAGCGCGAGCCGCTGCTTCATGCCGCCACTGAGCACGCGCGCTCGAGCGCCTGCATGTTCTGCAAGCGACACTGGCCCAAGGACCGCCGCAACATCTACGCGTCGATCACCACGCAACGCCGCATAAAACCGAACCACTTCATCGACCCGCATGTCGTCGCGAAAGGCGAGCTCTTGCGGCACATATCCAATGAGTCGGCGCGCGCGCTTGCCATCGCGTTGCACATCGAAGCCACCGATGGTGATGCTGCCCTTGAACGCATGAACACCCGTCAAGCATTGGATGAGCGTGCTCTTTCCCGCGCCATTCGTGCCGCAGATCGCGACCGCTTCACCTGCTGCAACATCGAGCGAGACACCGCGCAGCACATCAAGCTTGCCAAACGACATGTGAACGTTTCGCACACTGATCATGACATGCCTCCAAGTGCCGCGAGCGCTGACACGACGAGCAACGCGAATGCTGCAAGGGCGGCGCGTACCGCGCTGAATCCTTCTTCCGATGCGCGACCGACGCGACCAGCAGTGAGCGCCGCGGTCGCGTCCGTTGGGAGTCGCGTGCGCGGAAACTCATCGACAAACACCCCTCCTGGACGCATCGCAGGAATTGCGCGCGCAACGAAGTCAATCGCCTGCTCTGCAGGGCTGAAGCGAAGCACCGCGAGCCTTGGTTCGCGTTCGATGAGTTCACTGAAGAGTGCCACGGGTTCGTGCACCCACTCACCGATGCCGTCGCCATCCTCGTCGTAGCCGATGTAATCCGACCAGTAGTTGCCGCCCTCGCCGCGCGAGAATGCGTTGCTGTAGAGATCGCCGCGGCCGAGCGGCGTCACAGTGCGCAGATTGTCAAAGAACGCGTTGTCCGCAATCACGTTCCCCTTCGCGTTCGGCAAAACTTCCATCGCGGTGTTGTTGCACGAGATGACATTTCCGCAAATCTCTGCAGGTCCAGGGCGAAACGGCGCATCGTCTATGTACATACCGACGCAGTTCTCACGAATGAGATTTCGTCCTATGCGGTAGTCGGAGACTTCCTTCAAACCAATGCCGAATCCGCTTGGGCCGCGATTGCGCGCGATCAGGTTGTCGCGCACATCCACGCCTTCGCTGTACATGATGTAGAGCCCAACGGAGTTTCCGAGAAGTTCGTTATGTTCAATGCGAACTTGATGGCTGTACATGAGATGAAATCCGTAGCGACACCGCTCAACGCGATTCCCGCGTACTTCCACCGCAGTCGAGTACCACAGCACAGCATCGCGTCCATCGTGAAGCGTGTTGTTCTCGATGCGCGCGCGATCGGATTTCCAGATTCGAAGCCCATCGCCACGGCGCGCAATGTCGAGCGACTTTCCTCCAACCGTATTGCCGCGCACGACGCTGTCTGGTGCGCCGCGCAGATCAATGCCAAAGAGCACATCTTCGAGTCGGTTGTCTTCAATCACCGCCCGCGGTGCGAGCACGCGAATGCCGCAGTTTTCCTTGTCGAGATCTGTACCCGTCGCACGGATATCGAATCCGCGCACAGTCACATCGGGCGCGGTGATGAGGATGAGATCGCCTCGCCCGAACCCTTCGATCACAGGACGACCAATTCCTTCAAGCGTGAGTGGTTTATCAATCGTGATGACGCCGCGGTACGAACCGCTTTCGACACGCACAACATCGCCAGGTGCTGCTGCGACAATTCTGCTCGCGAGGTCGCGCGCATCCGTTGCATCTGGTGGCAACGGATGCGGCGCGTTCCCGCAAGAAAACCCTGCAAGCATGGATGCAAGCACGAAGTGGAACATCATGCCACTCCAGTCGTCGTGCGACGTGCTGCCAAGTCATGCAGTGGTTTGTACGCGCGTCGGTGCAAGAGGAGACCGACGATGGTGATGACGGAACTTCCCGCCGCGAGCCACCAACCAGTTTCTAAGCGAGCGATAGTGCGAAACTGCCCGATTTCACCGATGCCAATTGCAGGAGCGGTGAACGGCTTCACGCTCGCGGAAAGCGGCGCGTGCGGATCGAGATTCTGTCCAAAGTGGTAGAGCCAGAATTGCAAATCAACGATGAAACCAAGCGGAAACAGCAATGCGGGCAAGACGAGTAAGACCGCCCACTTGCTGCGCACACTCGCAGCCCCTTCAATCAACAGAAACATTGCGACGATCATCCACACGGAAGAAGCCCGCTCGAACGAGGCTGCCTCGCCGAGTGGACGCATTCCGATGTAGTGGTTCAGTCCATCGACTTCCTGCACATCGCCCGCGAGCGTGTTCACATACGCGATCACTTCGAGCCCATCTGGATACTGCGGCGCTTCGAGCAGCATGCTCCAGTAGGGAAAGAAAATTGAAATGACGAGTAGCACGCGCGCGATCGCAAGCGTCACCGTCGGCGCGAGGTATCGGAAACCCCGCGCGAGCAACTCGTCGTCGCTCACGCGGGGCCCTAGCAAACTCAGCAGCGTGGATCGGCTCACTGCTTTGTTGCCTCCGTCAACTTGGCATCAGGCGCAGCTGGCTTCACCACGAGATAGCCGAGCATCTCCAAGTGCAACGCGGAGCAGAACTCCGTGCAATAGAAGGGATACACGCCGGGCTTTCCCGCCTTGAAGTGAATCGTGGATGCCTCGCCAGGCTCAAGACTGAGATTGATGTTGTAACCACCAATGCAGAATCCGTGCGTTGCGTCCATCGACTGCTCAAGGCTCGTGATCTTCCATGTGATGTTGTCGCCCTCGGTCACTTCCACACGATCCGGCGCGAAGTGACTTCGCACCGCAGTCATGTACACGGTCACATCATGACCATCATGCACGACGCGCTCTTCGCCAGCCTTCACCGCGGTTGGGTCGATCGATTGCGTGTGTGGATTCCAGCCAATGGCTGGGTAAATCGTCCATGGCTTCAACTTGTCAGCCTTGATCATCTGCGCGTAGTGCGGCTCGCCAACACCGATCGGCATGTCGTAGAGCACAGGCATCGTTGTGCCAGGCGAGTTGATGTCGACGAGTTGGAAGTTCTGTGGAAGAAGCGGACCAGTGGGGAAGAATCGATCGAGCGACCACTTGTTCATCGCGACGAGATAGCGACCATCGGGCGAAACGGAGTCGCCTTCAGCCGTCACCAAGTGACCGATGTTGTATTGCACAGGTGTCTTCGTCACGAGCTTCCACGGCTCTTCGCTATGCAACGATGCGTACTCGCCACCGAGCGTCCAACGCGCCACTGCGCTGTCGAGGAAGAGCGACGTGTATGCGTAGCCCTTGTCGTCGTACTGTGTGTGCAGAGGTCCAAGACCCAATTCGACTTGCTTCTCCATCACTGCGTCGAAGTCAAGCACAGGAACGCCGTAGACATCCGTACCCGAGTACTTCTTCGAGGCGATCGCTTCGCGAATCTTCTTCGTGCTGTAGATCGTCACGTGCGGATCAAGCTTGCCTGCGACGACCACGAACTCACCGTTGGGCGTGACATCCACGCCGTGCGGACTCTTCGGTTCGGGTGTCAAGCACAACACACCTTCGTCAACCGCTGTCTTGATTGAAATCACGGGGAATCCGTTGACCAACTTCGCGCCGCCCTTGGCGAACACGGCTTCGGCCTTCTTCCAATCGATGATGTGAAGGTAGTCCGTGTCGCGCTGGCTGCAGCCTGCTTCGAAGTTCACTTCGCCAATCTTGAAACCAGGCGTGACGGACTCGACGCAGAAACTGTTGCCGAAGATCAGACCGTTGCTGGCTTTCTTGCCTGCATCAAAGAGATCTTGGAAGTACGGCGGCAATTCAAGCGCGAACGACTTCGTCTGATCCACACGCCCAGCAGCGCGATCGAACTTCCACAACGTGACCATGCCCCGATACGCGGATTGGTAGTCATCGACGGAGGCATAGCTGAAACCGAGCGGTGTCGAATACTGTCCGCCTTCGATGATGTATTCCGAATCTGGCGTGACGAACGACGCGCCGTGATCACTCACCGTCAGCGGGTTCTTCACAATCTGCTTCGTCTCCATGTCTCGCAGATCAATGACAGCCAAGCGCGCGTTCGCCTTGTCGCCGATGAAAAGGAACTGCCCGTCGTACTCGCCACCCGTCTCGCTCAACGCTGGATGGTGCGTGTCGCCCCAACGAATCTCGGTGCCTTGATGGTCGCCTTGCGCGAGGATCTCTTCACCAACGGGGAAACCGTAGCCCTGCCATGGCTCAGGCGAAAACACGGCAATCGTGCGAAGCAATCGCATCGACGGCACGCCAATCATGAAGACCTGACCAGAGTGACCACCCGACGCAAAGATGATGTACTCATCGTGCGTTCCGCTTGGAAGGTATGTCTTGAGTGCGGCGGAGAGATCTTCGATACGAAGCTTGCGATCGGTCGCAATCTTCTGCAGTTCAGCAACGGCTGCAGCATTCAAAACGACAGGCGCAGCTTCTGCTTCTTTGCGGCGCTTCTTCTTCGTCTCTTGCGCGTGTGCTTGCGGCGGGTTGTACACAAAACTCGCGCCGACGCCGATCGTCATTGCGAGAGTAAGAAAACCGATGGAAAGACGCGGACTCATGATTCAGGCTCCTTGTGATGGGGCGACACTGGCGCCGCCCGGTTGCTTCTGCAGCCAACGCAGATACGAAATGACTTGGAACAAACGGTCATCGTTCAGCGCTGGATTACCGCCACGCGGCGGCATATCGACTTTGGTTGTGTTGAGCGGATCACTCGTTGAGCGACCCTTGGTGAGGAAGGCGATGAGTGCCTCGTCGTCCTTCATGTCGCGCACAAATGTGCTTGCAACAAGGTCTTTTCCAAGCTTTGCGACACCGCGCGCATCCGCGCCATGGCACGAGATGCAACTCATGACATAGAGCTGCGCGCCTGCAGCGATGTCCGCGCTCTCGTACTCTTCGTCCTGATACTGCGTGTTCGCCGCGCTACTTCCCTCCGCGCTTGCTGCTGGCGCTGGCGCCATGGACATGAGCACCTCGAACAGATGCTCGGCGGTCACGGTTGGCAGCGTCGGCATGCGATCACGATTCTGCAGCGCGCGCACATAGGCGACGACATCGTCAACTTGCGCATCGGAGAGATTTGGATTGCCGCCCGATGGTGGCATCGCGATGCCCGTCGTATTGAGTGGATCCGATGCGTCGCGGCCCTTGCGAATAAACGCGTGGAAGTCAGCGTCGGGGAGAGTTCGCGCATACACACTTGCAACGAGATCCTTTCCCAAGCCCGTCATTCCGCGACCATTCGCAGCATGACACGTTGAGCATGTTGCGTAGAACATCGCCCGCCCGCGCGTTGCTTGTGTGATGTCGAGCATCGCGCCATCAACGGGTGGAAGTCCATCAAGCGACGTGTCGCGCAAGAACCAGGTCTGCACAGAAATCATGGCCGCACGGGCGGTGTAGACGAGACCAGCAACAGCGAGACACGCAACCGCGAGGATCCCGAGCGCGAGGCGTTCGGTTGCGCCTCTGCGAGCGCGAGATGCACGGCGTTTCGTCGCGGACGAGTTGTTGGTAGATGCAAAGTGCTTATGCATAGATACAGATACTTATATCCGTAATTCGCCCTACAAGGTAAGCTTCCCGCCGATTCTGATCCAGATTCAACGAAAATCTGAAGCGGCGCGAGGGCGCAGACCCGTGACAATTCGGGCATTACCCGGCAGCCGGTGCGCGCTATCCCCCGCTCTCGGCTCACTTTGGAACCTCAGTCAGAATCGAATGACCGCGCGCCAAGGTGTTCGCGCTCGATGCGCTCCGCGCCGCGTTCGTCACCTGTCATGCGCAGCAACGCCGCGAGTTGCTGCCAGCGATTGGTTGCCTCTGGCCACAACTCCGTCATGCGCTGCGCGTGCGGAATCGCGTTGGCGGGCTGCCCCATCCATGCATACACGTCCGCGAGCATTCGATGCGCGTACGGTGGCTGCCACAATCCATACGCGAGCACAAGCTCGAGATGTTCCACGGCTGACGCGCCCGACTCAGAAACAGCGCCAATTCCAGGCTCGAGCGAGCATGCTTGCCAAGCGCGTTGTCCCTGCGCTTCGTGCCAACGAATCCACGCGGAGTGCGTCACGAACACGAACACTGTGACCATGAGCACCCACCAGACTCTGCCCGATCGCGTGATTCGTCGATGAAGGCGCAACTGCACGCGCGCGACGCGCAAGTTTTCATTCGTCCACATCCGCATGCTCATCACAGCGCACCATCCCAGCAGAAGTCCAATGCCAACAGCGAGGAAGAGCGGAAGCTCGCCGTACAAACTTCGAAAGATGAGCACACCCAGAGCGGTCGTGCCGAGCAGCGACACATCTTCGCGCCACATCCACGCGTTCGGCGATCGATTCGCGTTTCCGATGGACCGCAGCAAACTCGGTGCGCCGAATCCCCAACTGAGCGCATTGCGCGGACAGATCTTGGTGCAGTCGAGGTCCTTCAAACAGTTGGGAGAAACGACACGGCCATGCTGCGCGATCTCCTCGTGTACGCGAATGTGCGTCGTGCACACGGTCGTGCAGAGTCCACACTGATCACAATCACCTGTCAGTCGAATGCCGCCAATCGAAACTCGATCGACGATGGAAAATGCCGCGCCATATGGACAGGCGAAGCGACAGAACGACCTCGTTCCCAACAGCCACACAAGAACTCCGCCGCACACAAGAAACGTCGCGCCAGCAACCCAAGGTCCTGGGAGATTGCGCAGGAAATCTGAGGTCACGAGCGAACCAAGCCCATCTTCGTCTGTCGTCACGCGAAGCCCTGCCCATGGTTGCTTGAACCACAACCGTTCGACTTGCGGCCACGCAAACATGTAGAAGGCAACCGACAATCCAACAAGTGGCGCAAGCCGCGAACGAACTGGTCGCGGACGAATACCCACGCGTTCAAGCAGCCACGCCGCGCCGTCTTGCAACGCGAGCACATGACAGCCCCATGAACAGAAGAATCGCCCGAACACGAACACACTCAACACGATGAGCGCCATCAAGATTCCACCGACGGTGATGACGCCTCGTTCAAGCGTGTACATCGACTCGTTGAGTTCGAGCGGTGCCACGGTGCGGCCGGCAAGCAACCAATGTGCGATGTGCGCAGCAATCACGAGGTGAACCACGAGCAGCACAAGCGCGCGCGCGCGTCCATGTCGCGCAGCACGCGCCTTCGCCGCGGACACTGTCAGCACAACCAATGCCTCACCTCCGCGCCTCATCTCCTCATCCCGTCCAACGCGCAAGAAGGTGCGCGAGATCCTGCGCGTCCACTGTCCGATCGCCGTTCAAATCTGCGGGAGAATCATGAGAACCCCACGCATTCAACAGCTCGGTCAAGTCTTGCGCATCGACCGCGCCGTTGCCATCGATGTCGCCAAGCAGCACGGGCGCGACCTTCAGCGCAGCAGTGGTCATCGGAATCGGAGCACCGCGATCCGTGGCGTTCCACAATGACCAGAGCGTGGCTCCCGTGTTGTCCGTCACGTTCGCGTCGCGAAGGTGTTCGATGTAGGCGCGCGGTAAATTCTGATAGAGCACCGTCGCCTCGACGCGTGCCGTGTTCTGCACGAGCGCAAAGTACGAATCGTCCCAGTACTGGCCATCCGCGTACACATGTTCCACGACAGGCGCGCCACCAGCTTCAAACGCCGCGTTGGTAAATCCGCGCGGCGGAATACGGTTGTCCTTTTCAATCGTGTCGGCAAGTGCCATGTGACCAGTCGGACCAGCAGGAAGTCCAGTCGCCTTCGACGCGAAGGTACTCAGCCCAACATGCATCTCGTAGATTTCAGTGGATGCTTCGTCGAGCGTTGCCGTGAGATCGTCATAGTGCCCGTACTCACGCACGAGCGCGCCCTTCGCATTGAACATGCGGACATTGACCCAAATGCGCCGCCCCTCAATGTGGCCCGTGGGAATCTTGTGCCCCGATTCGTTGATCACACGCACGCGAAGTGATTGGCCAACCTGCATGAGTTCCATCGAGGCCGCGCGTTGCAACATGTCAATCGATTTGTTGATCGCCGTATCGATCGCCCCTTGATTCACATCGGGATCATTGATGCTGTTCAACGCGATCATTTTGAGAACGCCGACGGCCGAACCAGCGAAGGAGTGCTGCGCGACATCGGGGCGATCAGGACCAGCGAAGCACGAACTGCCTGCAACGCGCGGCATGTGGCAGTCTTGGCAAGTCGACACGATGGGCGAGCCGACGCCGCCAAATCGTCCACCCATGTCAACGCCACCGTTTGCGAAGGCGCTGAGCTTCCACTCGGTGTACGTTCGCTCGAGCGGAAACTGTTGCCACGGATCGGTCGTCGGCGAGCTCGTTGCGAGCGCGTTGTATCGATAGGTTCCGTTGCGCTGTTTCGTCGTCGCGAGATTGCCAACATCGTGGCATGTGCCACAGAAATCTCCGGAGTTGTGGAATGGCGAGACGGTCACAGTGTGAAACGCTTGATGATCAATGCGCGGCCCGCGACGCTCACCCGATGGATCAAGCACAAACGCTGCGTTGCCAAAATAGTTTGGCTTGTCATCAAGCGAGGCGAGAATCCCTTCATCACTCGCAGGACTGATGCCCGGCTTGAAGATCGGGTCCACCATCGAATGGCAAAAGTGGCAGGACACGCCATCGCGATCGTAGCTGTCGAGTGTTGACCCGCTCGCGTTGAGCGCGTGACCTGACACGACCGAGCCAGGAATGTGGCAGCGCATGCAGTAGTAGCCCACGTTGTCAACATCCTGATTTGCCGTCGTCATCTGCGCAAGAAAAAGTGGGTCTCGCCCGCCAAGCGCCATGAGGCTTCCACTCCATGCGTCGTAGGGACTTCCCGCGTCAACCGTCGTGTGGCAGTTCATGCACGAGTGCGAGTCGAAGATCTCATTCGGCGTGGTGTCGCCGACTTGTGTGCCTGGCACGTGGAAGTCTTCGAGCGTCATCGGAATCGAACCGAACAAGGCGATGGCAACGATCGAAAGCGCGAGCATTGAGAGAGAGCGGCAACGATTCTTGTGCATGCGAGATCCTGTATAAAGGAATTCCTGATCAATGTATCAGAAATAGAGCATGGCAATCCAACAAGTCAAGGGACTGACGCTATTTTTTCCCAATTTCGCAGGTGATTTCGTACCGACTGTGCAGGCAAGGATTCAGGACAAGCCGTCAGCGATGAGCGACCTTGCGTGAGTCGAATCCGCCCTCGCCGTCATTGATGCCCTGAGGGCGCGGTCACTTCACTTCGCTGGAGGCGGTTGTTGATTCACCGCGAAGTGATTGAAGGAATGCGCGGATGGATGATCCAACCACAGGCATGTCATCACGCGGCGCGACCACTTCGATCAGCGTGCCACATTGCTCTGATGATGCTTCCAACAGCGCCGTGCGCAATTGTCCGCATGTCTGCACGCGCGTGCTTCGCCAACCCTCGCAACCAAACGCGTTCGGCAGCGCGTCGTACTTCCACGGCTGCACATCGTTGTACTCCATGTCTGGATCGGTGCAGAGAATCCGTTCGGTGAGGTACCCCGCGTTGTTCACAACAATGATGATGGGCGCGATTCCGAGACGCGCTGCGGTTCCCATTTCTTGCGGACCGAATTGCAATGCGCCTTCGCCTGTCACAATGATCGTTCGCCGAGTGGGATCAGCGAACGCGCCGCCGATCCCTGCCGACACCGCCCAGCCTACTGAACCCCAAAGCGCCTGATTGATGAAGTCCGCGCCCTTGGGCATTCGCGCCGCAAGGAGACCCATCGAAATCGTGCCTGTTTCAGCAAACATTTGATCACCCTCGCGGAGAAAACTCTCAATCGCAGGAAAGAGGTAGCCCGCGAGAATCGGGCCGTCGCCGCTTCCGACTGGCGCGCCGAGACCGTGCACGGTTGGCCATGAGCAACCGCTACAGCGCGTGCATCGCGCGGTGAGTTCTCGAAGCACATCGCGCATATGCACATCGCGATAGACCGCGGCGCCGACACTCACGGTGGAGCGCGAAATCGTGACGCTTCGCATGCGATCGAGCCGCGCGGTGTAGATCCCCGTGTTGATGTCGCTGAGGAGCGCACCGAGATTGATGACGAGATCACAGCCCTCCACGAAGTCGCGAACTTCATCGTTGATAAGGGCGCCGCTGTACATGCCGCAGAACTGCGCATGCGTTTCATCGAGCGTCGACTTGTCCATCCACATGGACGCGAAGGGCAGACCAGAACGATCGACAAACTGCATCGTCTCCGCACGCAGACCGAGGCGCACGACAATGGCGCCGACAAGCACACACGATGATCGAGCGGATGCGATGCGTTCGAGAATCGCATCCACCGCAGCGTGCAGTGTCTCCTTGTCAGAAGACTCCTTGACAGACGGCTGCGTGCTCATTGGCGGCGCGAGTGCTGAAAGCGGCATCTCCGCGACATCCGCAGGGATGCCGAGATAGACCGGCCTGCTGTAGGTCCGCGCGGCAGCGAGACAGCGATCAACTTCGCTCGCCGCGTTCTGCACCGTCAAGATCGATGTTGCGCATGAGACTCGCTCGGACATCGCAGCCCACGCGCTGAAGTCGCCATCGCCGAGCGTGTGATGAATGACAGCGCGGCGCGCTTGCGCGGCGACCGATGGCATTCCAACAAGATGCACAACCGGCACCCGCTCCGCGCACGCGCCCGCGATGCCGTTCAGCGCGCTCAATTCACCGACACCAAAAGTTGTCGTCAGCACGCCGATGCCGCGCACTCGCGCATATCCATCGGCCATGTACGCCGCGTTCAATTCATTCGAACAACCAACCCACTGCAGGCGAGCGTCGCGACAGACTGCGTCCGTGATTGGAAACGAATAGTCGCCAGGCACACCGAAGACATGCTCCGCGCCAGTCTGTGCGAGTCGATCGAGGACGTGCTCAACAACCGTTCGAGGTGCAATCGCCATGCTCGGCTTATACACGCATCGTCGCGCGTTTCGTGTGCACCCGAGCAGATCCGAAACAAAACTCTTCGGTCTGTAATGCGCGCAGATCTTGTGTTGCGCAGATGCGAGGTCTACCATCCGACTCACGCTCGGTCCAACGAAGATGGTGCAGTCGGTAGTGAGTCTCGGAAGAACAATCAAACGACTTCGACCTCAACGGCGACGGCTCCGCGCACGCGCCCGACTTGACGATCTTGCTGAGCAAGACGCAGAGGGTGACATCCGACTTCATTGGTAGCGCATCATCAGCGCATGATCATTGACCGAACGATTCGAACCCATTGGGTTTCCGCGCCGCCTTCACGCGCTCGATCGCTTCGTTCAACTGCTCCAAGCGCTGTTGACGAGAGCCGATCAATTCAATCACCTCGGGGCCGTTGTGTTGGGGCATCGCGTGATAGCGCCCTTCACGATAAATCTCTTTGAAAATCGCATCCACTTCGGCGCGGTAGTTGAGGTCGATCGGCCGAATGCCGTCCGCTTCCATCTCCACTGGCCACTGATCGCACATCGGAACGAAGGCCAGCAGATCGAGATGATCGAGTGACTCTCGCACGGTTGCAACCATCGACTCGACGAACGCGTCGTTGATATCAGTGGTTTTTTTATTCGCGGTGTATTGCGAGTACGCGAGATAGTCGATCGGGCAACGGTCAAAAATCACATCATCGCTGCACTTGGCGTAGCGATACATTCGGCTGATGTTGTAATACAGCTGGATGCCGTTGTGCAGTTTGGTTGATGCGTCGCGGAAGAGGATTTCATAGGGGCCGTACAGACCCAGCGCGCGATACGGCTCTTCTTCGCGCTTGAAATGCGGGCAGTGCGCGATCCAGTCATTGACGACTGTTGACTTTCCAACCGAGTGGGAACCTGAGATTGCAATACGCATTGTGACTGGAAGTTTACGGCGAGGATCATCCTTCGTTTCGCCCGCAACGATGAACAACTCGATGTTCGCAACGCTCGGCGAGGTCATGCGTGTCGCGCATGTGAGATGCACCGAGGAGGATTCCAAGCATCGAAACGCGTCAGTTGAATTGCGACTCTGCCGTCACGCGCACATTGGAGAGACTCCAGTAGCTCGGGCCTCCGCAGAGCGACGCCCAAGAGCAATTGCCGGTCGAGTATTGGTTGGATTGGCCAGGCGAATAGCCCTGCCACATCGATCCGACGAGCCACCAACCCGTTTGCATCGAAGCTGGCAGAAGGCTCATGTCGAGGCCCGCGCCGCCCGCGTTGTTCTGGCACCATGTTTGGCCATCGCCCTGATTTGTGCAAG
>QWPU01000025.1:16158-17234 GCA_003671065.1 Planctomycetota bacterium
TTCCAACCGAGTGGGAACCAGAGATTGCAATACGCATTGTGACTGGAAGTTTACGGTGAAGCTCATCCCTTGTTTCATCCGCAATGGAGGGCTCGGGTTTTACGCAACGCGTCTGGTGGCTTTGCTCTTCACCGGCGTAGCGCACCTGCTAACCATTCACACACTGCTCCCCAACTGCCGCGCGCAACGATGAACAACTCGATGTTCGCAACGCTCGGCGAGGTCATACGTGTCGCGCTGAATGGAATCGTTCTCATGGCAAATCTCCTCGCGGCATTTTCCAAACGCGGAAGCCCACCGAGGGCGGTCAAACAGAGTGGTGACTGACCACCCGCAACCCTTTGCCACTTCTTCCGCACGCACGCGTGCGATTGCCCTCCAAGTGCATGGTGCCCCCGTTTCCAACCCTGCCGATGCTCCGTTGATCTTGTGCCGACGGCGATCGGAGACAATCACCAATCCCAAAACACAAACCGCAGGCGCGAATCTGCGCGCCTGCGGTTTGTTAATTGTTGCGTTGTTCAACTTCCGTGCGACTCGCGCGCGGCGTTACTTTCCGCCGATGCCCCAGCTGTTCAGCAGTGTGGCAAGGTCACCGCTGTCGACTACGCCGTCTTCGTTGAGATCACCTGTCTGGAGTAGGAGCACCCGCGCTTCCTGCACAAGAATCTCGTCGATGAGCGCGTCATTCTCCGCGAGAAGTTCCGCGTTCGCCACCGTGAGTTCTGCATTCGCGACAGTGAGGCTTACGTTCGCGACCATGAGGGCCGCGTTGTCGTTGCCAAGGTTCGCGTTCGCCGCGATCAAGGCTTCATTGCTCAACATAAGGCTTGCGTTGCTCGCGGTGAGCGATGCGTTCTCTGTCGAGAGGCTTGCATTCGCTTTCGTGAGCGTCGTGTTGCTCGCGGTGAGAGTTGCGTTCTCCGTCGAGAGGCTTGCATTCGCTTTCGTGAGCGTCGTGTTGCTCGCGGTGAGAGTTGCGTTCTGAGTGGAGAGGCTGGCATTCGCAGCCGTGAGCGTCGTGTTGCTCGCGGTGAGTGATGCGTTGCCCGCTGTGAGTGTTGCGTTCCCAGTCG
>QWPU01000026.1 GCA_003671065.1 Planctomycetota bacterium
CACCCTCATCGGGCATCCCTTCGATGAGGCGACGCTACTTGAGGTTGGCGCTGCGCTTGAAGCGTCGCTAGCGGTTGCCGACAAACGCCCTGAAATGCCGTGGATGTAAGGGGGAAGTACGCCCGCGAATCCTCTGCTAAGGTGCGCGTCCGATGTTGGCTCAAACCGATCTCCTCACCTACCTCCCCGTTGTTGTTGTGGCCGCGATGGCGATTGGTTTCGTGATCGCAAACATCGTGCTCAGCGCAGTCCTCGGTCCGCATCTTCCTGGCGCGGTCAAAGGACTCACCTACGAAGCAGGCATGGATCCGATCGGCTCGACGAAGAAGCGTTTCAATATTCGCTTCTACATGGTGGCCGTCACATTCCTGTTGTTCGATGTCGAAATCATCTTCCTCTACCCATGGGCCGTCAGCTACTCACAGCTCGAACCAGGCAGCGCTGATGCAAGGTTGTACCTCGCTCGAATTCTGTTCTTCATCGCGACAAGCGTCATCGCTTACATCTACGCGTTGAAGAAGGGCGTCTTTAAGTGGGACTAGGTTGAGCGGGCGCAGCTGCGGCTGCTTCCTTTGGTGCTGATGAGGTCGTAGGTTGAGCGGGTGCAGCTGCGGCGGCTTCCTTTGGTGCTGATGAGGTCGTAGGTTGAGCGGGTGCAGCTGCGGCGGCTTCCTTTGGTGCTCATGGTGGTGTGCGTTGGGGACCGAAATATTTCTCGCTTCGATAACGCAGCCACACGCGCAGTTGCTCGGGCACTTTCTCGCGCTGTTCGTGCGTGAGCGTTTCGTACAACGCGATGGCCTTGTCGCGTTCGCCTCGACACGCAGCGTTGTTGTGCGCGTCCCAGAGCGACTTCGCGGCGCGAATCCGACGATTGACCTCTTTGATGAGATCAGCGCCAGCGAGCGGCTTGTCGGTCGGTTTCTTCTTGGCTGGCACGCGTGTATTAGACAGCGAGTGCGAAGGGCGCGATGATGCGTGGCGCACAAACTCGCGCACTTCTCATGCAGTTTCTATGACCGACGCACCACGCGAACATCCACGCGATCCACTCCACGGGATCACTCTCGAGGCAATCCTCACCACGCTTGTCGAGCGTCACGGTTGGGAAGCGTTGGCTGATCGCATCGCAGTCCGCTGCTTCACCACTGACCCGAGCATCAAGTCGAGTCTCACCTTTTTGCGCAAGACGCCGTGGGCGCGGCAGAAAATCGAAGCGTGGTACCTCTACGACATCCGTCGTGGGTTTCACTGACGCGTTGCACTCGCGGCTGCTTTGCGAAACACCAGAATGTGCTGCTGCGGCAGCACGCTGTTGTTCTCCACGAACTCCAACCCCACCGCTTCCATTTCAAGCCGCGCTTGTGCTTGCGTCATCTTGTGACGCTCTTTGATAAGCACTCCAGGATCCTCCGCGCGAAACTCGACCAGTATCACGCGGCCGTCGGATTTCAACGCAGTGACGATCGATCGCATCATCTCGCGAGGATGCGAGAATTCGTGATAGGCATCGACGAAGAGGACAACATCAACGCTGTTGGCTTCAAGTCCGCAGTGTTCGATCGTGCCGAGAATCGGCATCACATTGAGCGCGTTCTCTTCGAGCGAGCGCTCACGAATGATGTCGAGCATTTCAGGCTGAATGTCGGTCGCGTACACAACGCCTTCACTCACGAGCGGTGAGATGCGCATCGTGAAATAGCCGCTGCCCGCGCCGATGTCGGCGACTGCGTCGGTTGATTTCAAATCCATTGCATCGATAAGAAGATCCGTGCGATCTTCGCGTTCGCGCTCGGGCCGTTCAAGCCAACCAACACCGAAGTGACCCATGACCTCTGCGATTTCGCGGCCCATATAGGTCTTTCCGCTGCCACCGTCACCGAATTCACATGTGCCGTAGAGATTCGTGTCGTCAACGACAGTGGCCGCGAGTGCTGGCGTTGGTTCAATGGCGAGTGGCGCGTTTGGTTTATCGCAACCAACAAAAACAGCCGCGCTCAGAAGGAGCGCGGCTGTTGAAAGTGTTTGGAGATGCATCATCAGTTCAGTCCGCAGCAGGTCGACGCGCAGCATTCGATGCCTTCAGCGTCACATCGAGCGTGATCTCTTTGCCATCGCGCAGAATACGAATCTTCGCGATGTCACCTGGCTTGGATGCGCGCAGTTTCGTCATCATGTCTGCGCTTGATGCGAGCGAATCGCCGTTCCACGAAAGCATCACATCGCCAGGCTTGATGCCCGCATCAGACGCGCTCGTATTCGCACTCACACTCTCAACCATGATGCCCGATTCACCGTCTTCGGTCATGCCTGGTTGAATGCCAAGGCGCACTGCTGCGTAGCCGCGATCAGTAGTCGACGCGGGCGCAGTGGTGCTCGGCGCGGTGAAGGTAAGTCGTTCTGGACTTGCAGCGCGCCAAAGCGCAACGCGTTCCACGAGATCAAGAATTGCCGGAATTCCTCGAGGATCAACGGTGAAACCTTGATCGCCAGGCTTGTGATAAATGTCGTGCACACCACTAAAGAAGAAGAGCACTGGAATGCCCGCGCCATAGAAACTCGCGTGATCACTCGGCCCGCGACCACTTGGATCAGCGCGAACAGTGAGTCCACTCTCTTTGAACATCGGTTCGAGATTCGCGCTCAAACCATTCGCAGTTTCAACGCCGCCAACAACCAGTTCGCCAGCACGCATGCGACCGATCATGTCCATGTTGAGCATGATGTCGACCTTGTCTGCTGCAACCGATGGACTCTTCACATACGCACGCGAACCGTTGAGTCCCATTTCTTCGGCGCTAAACGCAAGGAAGAGAATGCTGCGCAAATTCGCGTCAGCTGCTGCCGCGGCATAGTCCTTCGAAAGACGACTAGCGAGCACAAGCATGCCACCTGTTCCACTCGCGTTGTCATCGGCACCAGGATGCACCTTGCCGCGATTCGACGGATCCGCACCAAACGCGCCGTAGCCAACATGGTCGTAGTGCGCGCCGACGATGATCCACTCACTCGCAAGCGCACCTTTGCCGGCGAGTATGCCACCGACATTGTGCGTGACGATGCCACCGCTGTCGATATTCACATTGAGTTCGATCGCGACATCCGCATTGCCAAGCACCGTTGCTGCAGGCGCGTCCTTCGTTGCAACATCGCAACGCGCGCGCATCGCTGCAAGATCGCGACCTTCGCTGTCGCACGCTTTGAGAATCGCGTTGGCTGCATCAGCATCGACAAAGAAACACGGCACGCCGATTTCGCCACCGAGGCTGTCAGCGCTCATGGTGAGTAAATCAGCCTTTTTTCCGCCGTAATTCGGTGGTTCAACAACGATGATGCCCGCCGCACCGCGTGATTTCACAGCAGTGATCTTCGCTGCAAGGCTCGACGCGCTCGTGAATTTCTCGCCGCCCCACAACGACTTGCCATCAGCATCAAGCGGCTCGCCACGCATGACCATGACCACGCGTCCATCGAATCGTTCGTCAGTCGCAAAGCTCGTGTACTCGTCCTTGCCTGATTCAATCGCATAGCCCGCAAACGCAAGCGGCATCGCCGCAACGCCGCCGCCAGAGTTCTTCATCGCTTTCGCGCCGCTCTCAATCGCAACATCGCCAATCTTCAGAGTGCTCTGTTTCACACGACGAGTTGTGCCAGGAAGATCGAACGGTTGACGCCATGGATCAGCCGCATTGGCCTGCGCTCCACTTTCAAACGCGGGCGTGAGTCCCGCCTTCTTCAGCCAAAACTCACAGTATTCCGCGGCATACTCAATGCCTTCGCTTCCTGGCGCGCGACCTTCGAACCACGGATTCGAAAGCGTCTGCACATGCTGATACCACTCGATCGCATCAGGTCCAAGATCAGCGAGCACTTGCGCGATCGATGTTGAATTCGGATTCACAGGAACGAACGCCTCGTTCGGATCGAAGGTGTAGACATTGACCGCACCAGGAATGATGGTGCCTTCTTTGCCTGCGACTGTTGCGGCTTGCGCGCGCGGCTTCGGCGTGCCCTTGCCTGGTTGCGTCACATCGGCAAAGAGCGAACTACCTGTCTTCTTGACGACTGGCTTTTCGGCTGCGGGACTTGCTTGCGCAGTCGCAGGTGCCGTTGGCGCTGCCGGCGGGACCACCGCGACAACAGCCACAGGTGCAACTGGTGCGGGAGCAGGAGCCGTCGTCGCGCATGCTGCGAGAAGCACCGCACTTACAAGACTAGCGATCGGAAACGCGGATATCCAAGCCGCCATGAATGTGGATGATTTTGGCGGCGTGCAACGCAGGTTGATCGATTTCGACATAGGGAGAAAGGGTACCACGCGAATCAATCATTGATGCTGATTCTGAGCGGACTTGTCCTATACTCGTCGCCTTCTCAAAGACCATGTCGGTCTGTTTTTGCGTTGCGAAACGCACTGATTCTGTTTCCGAACTCGTGATTCAAACTGCGATCGATACCGCGATGCCCACCGTGACCACTGCCCCGACCTCACTCGCGTCCGCAACCACTCTTGGTCCTACCGACACCTTTGTGCGCAGGCACATCTCGCATTCGTGCGCTGAAACAACGGCGTTGCTCACCGCCTGCGGTTATTCAACGCTTTCGAGTTTCATCGACGCAGCGCTGCCGAGTTCGATCCGTCTCACCAGTGAGATAGTGATCGATGATCCAACCAACACCTGTGCCAATCCAGAGCGCGGCGAGTTCGAAACACTGCGCGCCCTCAAAGCGCTCGCGTCGCAGAACATTGTGAATCGCTCGTTCATCGGCATGGGCTACACCGACACGATCGTGCCTGGTGTGATCCAGCGCAACATCCTCGAGAATCCAGCCTGGTACACGGCCTACACGCCGTATCAAGCTGAAGTCGCGCAAGGCCGCTTAGAAGCGCTGCTTAACTTTCAGACGATGATTTCCGAGCTCACTGGCCTGCCGCTTGCAGGTGCGTCGCTGCTTGATGAAGGCACCGCAGCTGCTGAAGCGATGAACATGTGCCACTCGATTACGGGTGAGAATCGCGCGAAGTTTTTCGTTGCCGAAGATTGCCATCCGCAGACGATCGCCGTTGTTGAGATGCGCGCGAAATGGCTTGGTTTCAAGGTGATTGTGGGCAGCGCGGCGACTTTCGAACCGACTGAAGATTTCTTCGGCGCGCTCGTGCAGTATCCCACGACTGATGGTCGCATCGAGTGCTACAAGTCACTCACGCAGAAGGCTCACGCGAAGGGCGCACTGGTTGTCGCTGCGTGTGATCCACTTGCATTGGTTGCGCTCGCGTCACCTGCTTCATGGGGCGCGGACATTGCGGTGGGTAGTGCGCAACGCTTCGGTGTACCGATGGGTTTCGGTGGGCCACACGCTGCGTTTATTGCAACGAGCGAAGCGTATGTGCGCAAACTTCCAGGCCGCATTATTGGTGTGTCGCGCGATGCGCAAGGCAATCGCGCGCTGCGCATGGCGATTCAAACGCGCGAGCAACACATTCGCCGCGACAAGGCAACATCAAACATCTGCACCGCGCAAGTGTTGCTTGCAGTGATGGCGGGCATGTATGGGGTCTATCACGGCCCTGATGGCTTGGCGAAGATTGCTGATCGCGTGCATCGCCTCACACTCACGCTCGCGCGCGGCCTGACGAAACTCGGTCACGATTGCGGAAGTGGCGCGTTCTTCGACACCCTGCGCGTGAAACTCGGCGGCGGCATGACGGGAGCCTCCGTGCTCGCCGCGGCCAACGCGAAGGGCATGAATCTCCGCAGCTTTGGCGATGGTTCGCTCGGCATCACGCTTGATGAGGCGACAACACTCGCTGAACTCGACGCGCTTCTGAAGGTCTTTGCCGCAGGAAACACCACGGTCTCTGCGCGCAGCGTTGAAGCGTCTATTGGCTGTATTCCTGCAGCTTTTGCACGCACAACGCCAATCATGGCGCACGATGTATTCAATCGCTATCACGGTGAACACGAGATGCTGCGCTACATCAACAAGTTGGTGTCGAAGGATCTCAGCCTCGTGCATTCCATGATCACGCTCGGTTCATGCACGATGAAACTCAACGCGACGAGCGAAATGATTCCCGTGACATGGCCTGAGTTTGGACAGATCCATCCGTTTGCACCTCGCGAACAATGGAAGGGCTACGCAGAATTGTTCCGCACGCTCGAGAACTGGCTCTGTGAAATCACTGGCTTCGCAGGAATGAGCCTCCAACCAAACGCTGGTTCGCAAGGCGAATACGCAGGGCTTCTTGTCATTCGCGCCTATCACGAGCATCGCGGTGAAGCGCATCGCGATGTCTGCATCATTCCTGTGAGCGCGCACGGAACGAATCCTGCGACAGCGGTTGTCGCGGGCATGAAGGTTGTGCCTGTCGGCTGCGATGCAGAAGGCAACATTGATCTCGTCGACCTCGAAGCGAAGACGACGCTGCACGCAGCCAATCTCGCGGCGTGCATGATCACTTATCCATCAACGCACGGCGTGTTTGAAGAAACTGTGAAGCAAGCCTGCGCGATCGTGCACGCTCACGGTGGACAGGTCTACATGGACGGCGCGAATATGAACGCGCAAGTTGGACTTACGAGTCCTGGTTCTATCGGCGCCGATGTTTGTCACCTCAACTTGCACAAGACCTTCTGCATTCCCCACGGCGGCGGCGGTCCTGGCATGGGACCAATTGGTGTCGCTGCGCACTTGAAGGACTTTCTTCCAGGCCATCCGGTGATGCGTCCGCTGTCAGCGGGTCGTCACGCAATTGGGCCAATTTCCGCAGCGCCATACGGAAGTGGATCGATTCTCGTCATCTCGTGGATGTACATCGCGATGATGGGCGCAAAGGGTTTGAAGAGCGCGACAGAGATTGCGATTCTCAACGCGAACTACATGGTCGCGCGTCTGAAGAACGATTTCACCGTCCTCTACACCAACAAGAATGGTTGCTGCGCGCACGAGTTCATTCTTGATTTCCGTCCCTTCGATAAGAGTGCAGGCATCAAGATTGATGATGTTGCCAAGCGCATGATGGACTACGGCTTTCACGCGCCAACGATGTCGTGGCCAGTGCCAGGCACGCTCATGATTGAGCCAACGGAGAGTGAATCGAAAGCCGAACTCGATCGCTTCTGCGATGCGTTGTTAGCGATTCGCGCCGAAATTCGCGCGATTGAAGAAGGCCGCGCGGATAAGACCGACAATGTCTTGAAGAACGCGCCGCACACAATCGCGGTCGTGAGCGCTGATGTGTGGACGCACAAGTACAGCCGCACTGAAGCGGCGTATCCAGCGGCGTGGCTCAAGGACTACAAGTTCTGGCCTGCAGTTGGTCGCGTCGACAATCCGTATGGCGACCGCAATCTCGTCTGCGCGTGTGAGCCAATGTCCGCGTATCAGTGAATTGCTCGCGTGTTACGCTGCGAGTCCATGCTCGCACTGCGCGACATTCGAAAGTCCTTCGGCGCCGTTGTTGCGGTGGATGGGCTCTCGTTTGAAGTCGGCGCTGGCGAAGTGTTTGGGTTGCTTGGGCCCAACGGCGCAGGCAAATCAACCGCCATTGCGATCGCCACTGGTTTGCTCACGCCTGACTCTGGAAGCGTTGATCTCCTTGGATTAGGCTCGCCGAGTTCACCTGCCGTGCGCATGCATCTTGGCCTCGCGCCGCAAGAAATCACGCTCTATGACGACCTCACGGCGCGCGAAAATCTCACTTTCTTTGCGCGTCTTTACGGCGTGCGCGACATTGCGGCGCGCGTCGATGAACTGCTCACGCTCGTCGAACTGAGTGAACGCGCGAAAGATCGCGTGTCGACTTTCTCGGGCGGCATGAAGCGACGATTGAATCTTGCGGCTGCGCTTGTCCACGATCCGCAACTACTGCTGCTTGATGAACCCACTGCGGGAGTTGACCCGCAGTCGCGCAATCGCATACTGGAACTCGTGCGCGGTCTTGCGGCCAGCGGCAAGAGCATCGTCTATACGACGCACTACATGGAAGAAGCCGCGAAGATTTGCGATCGCGTTGGCATCGTCGATCGCGGACGCATGCTCGAAGTTGGCAGCGTGGCTGAGTTGCTCGCGCGCCACGGCAAAGACACAGATCTCGAGACCGTCTTCCTCACGCTCACCGGAAGGAGTCTGCGCGAATGAACGCCATCTTCGCTATTGCGCAGAAAGACCTTCGCCTGTTGTTTCGCGACAGGGGGAATATGTTTTTCACCTTTGGTTTCCCTGTGTTACTCGCGATTTTCTTCGGCTTCGTGTTTGGCGGCGAGGGCGCAACCAGCAAGATGGATCTCGCGCTAGTGAACGAAAGCAGCTCAGAGCTTGCAGCGGGAATTGCGAAAGACCTTCGAGCAGACTCGTCATTTGAAGTCATCGTGATGCCAACGCGCGAGAGCGCCATCGACTTGGTGCGCGCAGGGAAAGTCACTGCAGCAGTTGTGTTGCCCGTCACGCTTGAAGATGGCATCGAAGGCCTCTTCAACGGCAGTGGCATTCCGATTGAAGCCATCGTCGATCCCGCTCGACGCGCAGAAGCAGGCTTGATTCAAGGCAAATTGAACGAACTCGCGTTTCGGCAGCTCCCGAAACTCTTTGGCAACATTTCGCAAAGCGCGAAACTCTTCGATGGTGCGCGCAAGAGTTTGAGTGAAGCGAAAAACTTGGATCCAACGCAACGACTTGCCGCCAACGCACTCATCTTCGCGAGCGAGCAGTTCATGAAATCGTTGCCGCAAGAGGCAGATACCAGTGAGCCCGACGCATCCGCGAAAGCCTGGTCGCCCGTCAATGTCAGCATCAACGAACTCCCCGCTCGCAAAGGCGCGCCTCGGTCATCGTTTGATGTGAGTATTCCGCAAGGAATCGTGTGGGGTCTTGCGGGATGCATCAGCGCGTTTGCAGCGGGCGTCGTGAGCGAGCGAGCGCGCGGCACGCTTGATCGACTTCGACTCGCACCAATCACACGCACGGATCTCCTCGCGGGCAAAGGCCTCGCGTGTTTCATTGCAGCGCTCCTCGTGCAAGGACTGCTTGTTGCGCTCGCGGTTGTCGCTTTCGGTTCGAATGTCGCGCAACCCTTCATGGTCGCCGTCGCATGCATTGCATCTGCATTCGCGTTCTCAGGTTTAGCCATGCTCGTCGCAGGAATCGCTCGCACTGAAGCCGAAGCTAACGGCGCAGGCCGCGGCGCAATCTTGATCCTCGCCATGATCGGCGGCGGCACGATTCCACTGTTCTTCATGCCGCCTTTCATGCGCTCACTCAGCAATGCGAGCCCATTCCGATGGACGGTCACCGCTATCGAAGGCCCGTTCTGGCGCGACACTCCATTGAGTGAACAGTGGTTTCCATTGATGGTCCTGTTCGTCATCGGTATCGTCGGATTTTTCATCGGAAGTCGCGCCGTAGGTCGACCATTTTCGCGATAGTGCGTGTTCACAATCACACGCAGTTTCTTGGAGAGGCTTATGCCTAGTAGGGTCGTTGCAGCGAAACTCGAAAAGAGATTCGGACATATTCACGCCGTTCAAGGCATTGATCTCGAGATTCCCTCGGGACAAGTGCTCGGGTTCCTCGGGCCTAACGGCGCGGGCAAGAGCACCACGATGCGCATGATCACTGGGTTTCTTGAACCCACGAGCGGCACCGTTCATCTTGAAGGCATCAACATCGCAGACGATCCGATCGCGGCGAAGCGCACCTTCGGCTACTTGCCTGAAGGGGCGCCTGCGTATCCCGATATGACTGTCGAAGAGTTCCTTGCCTTCATTGCGCACGCGCGTGGTTTTCGCGGCAAGGAAGTGAAGACTCGCGTCGAACGCTCGATTGGTCGTGTGAACTTGCAGAGCGTGCGTCGGCAAGCGTTCGAAACATTGTCGAAGGGTTACAAGCGTCGCACGGGTCTCGCGCAAGCACTGCTGCACGACCCAGGCATTCTCATTCTTGATGAGCCTACCGATGGACTCGATCCGAACCAAAAGTTCGAAGTGCGCGAACTCATCAAAGAACTCGGTGGCGATCGTGCGGTGATCTTGTCTACGCACATCCTCGAAGAAGTCGAAGCCGTGTGCACGCGCGCCATCGTCATCAATCTTGGACGCATCATGTTTGACGGCACACCAGCGCAAATGGAAGCGCGTGCGCCACGAGACATCACAAAGAATCGCATGGACCATGTCTTCCGAATGATCACCACTGGCGACACTTCAGCACCCTCGCGCGGAGGTCGACGATGAACGCCTTCCAACGCACGAATGTGGTGTTTCGCCGAGAGTTTCGCTCGTATTTTCAAACGCCACTCGCCGCAGTGTTCTTGGTGATCTTCCTGTTTCTCGCAGGACTCTTCGCCTTCAACATCGGTGGTTTCTACAACCGCAACCAATCGGATCTGCGACCGTTCTTTCAGTTTCATCCGTGGCTCTATGTGTTTCTCGTTCCTGCTGTGAGCATGCGCTTGTGGGCTGAAGAGCGTCGAACGGGAACGATCGAGCTCATCATGACGCTGCCGTTTGGCGTGACTGATCTCGTCGTCGGAAAGTTTCTCGCAGCGTGGGCGTTCACGACCGTCGCGCTCGCGCTGACATTTCCGATGTGGATCACAGTGTCGTGGCTTGGTTCACCAGATCACGGCGCGATTTTCGTCGCATACCTCGCAAGCGCGCTGCTTGCTGGTGCGTTCCTCGCGCTCGGCTCGTTTCTTTCGTCGCTGACGAAGAATCAAGTCATCGCGTTCGTGCTCTGCGCCGTCGCGTGCTTTGTGCTGTTGCTGTCGGGCTTTCCTGCTGTGCTTGATTTCTTGCGCGGATGGGCGCCGCGTGGCGTCGTCGAAGGTCTCGCGTCGAGCAGTGCGCTCACGCATTACGAGTCGATGATGCGTGGCGTCATCGATCTGCGTGACGCGTTGTATTTCACGCTCGTCATCATTGCGTTTCTCGTGCTCAATGTGTTTGCAATCGATTGGAAGAAGTCCGACTAAGCGTCTTCGCGCTGATGTTGGAAGTTTCTCTGGAGTCTTGTCATGGCTGTTTCAGATAAGCGTCGCTCGACGCTCCTCGCCACTGTTGGTGTGCTCACCGCGCTTGTTGCCGCGAATACTGCGTCGTGGTTCTTCTTGAAAGGCGCGCGCATTGATGTCACGCAAGAGAAGCTCTACACCGTGAGCCCTGGCGTGCACGCGATTGTGGCTGCGTTGCCTGAACCTGTGCGTCTTGATTTCTACTGGACGCGCGAACAAGGTGCGGATCTCCCGACCGTGCGCGCCTATGCGCAGCGAGTGCAGGAATTTCTCGAGGAAATCGCGAGTGGCAGCAATGGCTTGCTTGAACTTCGCGTGATTGATCCTGAGCCATTCAGCGAGACCGAAGATCAAGCGCGCGCTGCGGGCATCATGCCGCGCACGCTCGACAACACTGGTCGCGTGCTGATGTTTGGGCTTGCGATCAAGAGCACGACCGACAAGACTGAGACGATTCCGTTTCTTGATGCGAGTCAAGAAGCGTTTCTTGAATACGAAATCGCGCGACGCATTCTCTCGGTTGGTCGCGACAAGAAGTCCGTGGTCGCAGTGCTCAACACCATTCCTGAAGATCGCCCGTTCGATCCGCGCGATCCCAACGGGCGTCCTGGAAAGAGCGTGCTCTTTGTGCAGCTCGATCAACTTTATGATGTGAAGCGTCTCGATCTTGCGAAGCCTGTAATTCCAACAGATGCAGGCGCGTTGCTGGTCATTCAGCCGCGCAAACTCACTGAAGACGCGCTCAAAACGATTGACGCGTGGGCAGTTGCAGGCAAGCCGCTCATCATCTTTGCGGATCCGTGGTGCGAGGCCGATCCCGATGCGCGCAACTTGGACTTCGGTTCAACGGGCGCTGGCACGACATACGACCTCGATCCGTTGTTTGCGCAATGGGGCGTTGACATTGCGAAGGATGTTGCCGTCGCGGATCTTGGCTACGCGACGCGCATTATGTATAAGTCGCAAGGCGGGCAAAACATGGAGATGTCGCATCCAGCTTGGCTGTCGTTGCGCAAAGCGGCGCTTGAGAGTGAAGACCCTGTCACCTCGCCCTTGGCGCAGATGAATCTCAAGGGCGCGGGTGCAATCATGCGGCGCGCTGACGCGAAGACTGAGATCACGCCTGTGATTTCGAGCACCAAAGATGTGCAGATGATCCAAGTGCTCAAGCTTGGCTTCTTTGGTGAAGTTGATCGTTTAGTGCGGGATTTCAAGAGTTTGGGCGAGCCTGTGGCGCTTGCTGTTCGCATCAAAGGCGAGATTGAAAGCGCGTATCCATCAGCGGATGGCACGCGTGCGAAGGGTCGCGCCAACATTCTGCTTGTTGCTGACGCGGACATGCTTGATGACGCAACATGGATTGGTGCCGACCCACAAACGGGCGCGCTGCAAATTATCAGCGACAACGGATCGTTCGTGTTCAACGCGATTGAGAACGCAACAGGTGACTCGTTGCTGTCAGGTCTCAAATCGCGCGGCCGCTATCAGCGACCGTTCGAACGCGTCGAGCAATTGCGCAAAGATGCTGAAGCGCGTTACCTCACGCGTGAACTTGAACTGCAAGACCAGATCAAGAAGTCGGAGATGCGCATCAACGAATTGCAACGCGAACGCGGCGCGCCAGGCACGGGCGTTGATGCAACAGGCGCGCTGGTGCTGACCGCTGAGCAACAAGTCGAACTCGGCAAACTTGAGAAGGCGCAAGTGGATGCGCGTAAAGAGCTGCGTGAAGTGCAGCGCTCACTGCGCGCCGACATCGAAGCAACAGGCAGCATGCTCATGGTGCTCAATGTGATTGTGTGGCCGATTGCAGTGGCGTTCATTGCGACGCTGTGGATCTCGGTGCGCTTTAGTCGCCAACGCGCGGCGCCCGTACTCGTTCGAGTGAAGTGAGTGAACTCTATGAAATCGAAGTCGCTTGTTGTTGTTGGAGCTGTGGCTGTGACCTGTGTGGTTGCTGCGTATGTCGCATTGAGCCGCAGTGAAACCTCGTCAACGATTGCGCGCGGTGCGCCGTTTCTTGCGACGCTTTCGGATGACGCTGCAGCAGTGAAACGCATCGAGATTGACCGCGGTGGCAAGCGCATTGAAGTTGCGAAGGTTGGTGATGGCTGGTCGTTGCTTTCGAGCGGTGGATATCCAGTGCAGTTCGAGGAAGTGAAAGGTCTTGTCGCTGGTCTCACTGCGTTGAAGATCGATGACACGATGACGGCGCTTGCTGAGCGTCACGACGCGCTCGGACTTGCGTGGCCGAATGACTCGGGAAGCGGCGCAAGAGTGCGGTTCTTTAGCGACAGCGCGGAGCCGACACTCGATCTGATTCTCGGTGAAGAGCGTGCGAATCCGCGCGGACAGTTTGTGCGACGCAACGGCGAGAATCAATGTTGGCGCGTGCTTGGATCAGTGTCGGTGGACATTGATCCGCGTCGCTGGGTTGACGCTGAGTTGATCGCGATTCCTGATGGTGAAGTGCGCGGCGTGACCTTCAATGGTCTTTCATTGCGCGGCACGGAAGCGGCTAATGGCAAGGTGACATTCGCAGCTGTTGAAGCGGCGCCGCTGACGCCAGCGAGTACCTTTGAATGGACTGAGGGACGCACGACGGTGGCGTTGCGTGCACTTCCCTCGTGGCTCTCGCGACTTGAACTCGATGATGTACGCAAGGCGAAGGGCGGCACGCCTGATGGCGCGATCAGTCCTACCTTCGACATGGTGCGCGGCACGCTCACGGTGAATGCTGTGCGTGATGGTGATGCGGTTTGGATTTCGTTTGTCGCTGCTGCGAAACCTAATGCGCCGAGCGCAGATGCGATCAACGCAACGAAGAAGTATCCAGGCGATCCATACATTCCAGATTGGGCTGTTTTCACGGCAAAACACGCAGGTTGGGAGTACAAACTTCCTGCGTGGAAACTTTCGTCGCTTCTAGAAGCTTCGAAGTTGGCGGCGGAAGAAGCGGCTCCTGATCTCAATGCACCGACGCGTGTGCCTGATCCACGCGGCTAACTACACAACTGCGTCGTTGCGTGCAAGACCCAAGATCGTCACGCCTCGACGCGTGCCGTCGAGTTCGCACACATCAGGAAGCTCGCCCCACTGCGTGAAACCGCGAGAGCGAAAGAGTCGCAGACTTGCTTCGTTGTGCGAGAAGCAGAGCGCAAGGATGCGATCGATATGGCAGGCGCTCGCACGCGCAAGCAACGCATCGAGCATTGCGCGTCCAACGCCTTTGCCCGCTGCACGATTGGCGACATAGACAGAGATCTCCGCAGTCGGCGCGTAGGCGACGCGTTCCTTGAAGTTCGTATACGCGCCCCACGCGATGATGCCAGCGTCATCACTCGCCACAAGCACAGGACGCACGGTTCGATCGCGATTGGTAAACCATGCGATGCGCGCTTCAAGCGTTTGCGGTTCGAGATCGGCTGTTGCGATGCGTCGCGGAATCGCTTCGTTGTAAATCGCGAGAATCCCAGGGAGATCCGCGGTAACTGCATCGCGAATTGTCATAGCGCTTCTCCGAGCGACACGCAGACAGTCGATGTGTCGGTGAAGAAGCGCAACGCTTCACTCCCGCCTTCGCGACCGATGCCCGACTCCTTCACGCCACCGAATGGAACGCGAAGATCGCGCACCATCCAACAGTTCACCCAGATTGTTCCCGCATGAAGACGCGCGGCAATGCGATGCGCACGCGCCAAGTCGCGCGTCCACACGCTGGCTGAAAGTCCGTAGCGCGTGTCGTTGCTCATCGCGACTGCATCACGATGGCGATCAAATCCATGCACGGTGACGACGGGGCCGAAAGTTTCGTCTTGCACGCATGAGCTTGAGTGCGGCACACCAAGCAACACTGTCGGTTGCAGAAAAGCGCCGTTGGCAACGCGCGCAGGCAACGACTTCGGTACTTCGCCGCCGCACGCGATCACGCCGCCGTCAGCAACGCCGCGCTCGATTGCCGCGATCACTTTCTCGCGATGCGCCTTCGACACGAGGCTTCCGATGTCGGTTTCTGCGTTGAGTGGATCGCCCACAGTGAGCCCGCGCGCTGCGGCGATGAAGCGTTCAGTGAACTCTTTCATGCGTGAGCGATGCACGAGAATCCTCGACGAACATAGGCAAATCTCACCTTGATTCAGAAACGAACTCCGCGCGATCTCAGGGACGGCGAGCGCGAGATCCGCGTCTTCGCACACGATCGCCGCGTTCTTTCCGCCAAGTTCAAGAGACGCAGGCACAAGGCGTTCGCCAAGACGCGCCGCAAGACGACGACCCGTTTGAGTGCCACCAGTGAAACTCACCGCGCGCACTGCAGGACAATCGACAATCGCTTGTCCCGCCTCACTTCCAAGACCGTGCACAACATTGAGCACGCCTGCGGGAAGCCCCGCGTGACGCGCGATGTCGCAGAGCACAGTTGCAGTTGTCGGTGTGAGTTCACTTGGCTTCGCGATCACACAATTGCCCGACGCAAGCGCAGGCACGATCTTCCATGTGAAGAGATAGAGCGGAAGATTCCACGGTGAAATGCAGCCGACAACGCCGAGTGGAGCGCGCAGCACATAGTTGAGCGCGCGCGCGGGGCGTTCGGTCATGAACGACTCACTCGCGTCATGCAAGATCGCGGTTGCGAAGAAGCGGAAGTTTGCAGCAGCGCGAGGAATGTCGAGCGTGCGCGCGAGCGACAACGGCTTGCCTGTGTCTTCGCATTCAAGATGCGCGAGTTCTTCAAGACGCGCGTCGATCCCTGCTGCGATGGCGAGCATGATGCGTGAGCGTTCTACCGATGGCGTGCGTCCCCACGCTTCGAATGCACGACTCGCTGCGATTGCCGCGCTCGCAACCTCCGCTGCGTCGCCGCGCGCGATGCTGCGCAAAGGCTCGCTGGTTGCAGGGTTTTCACGCGCAATCCGCGCGCCGCTCACAGAGGGAACAAACGCGCCGTTGATGAAGTGATCGACTTGTTGCATATCAGTTGCGCTCACTGCGCCGCGAGGCGACCACCATCAACAGGTAGATTCACACCATTCACATAACTCGCAGCAGGTGACGCAAGAAACACCATTACGAGCGCGAGTTCGCAGGGATCAGCGAGTCGTCCCGCAGGAATTGTGGCAATCGCATCACTAGCGATTTCATCAACGGTCATGCCAGCGCGTGTGGCCTTGCCTTTGAAGATCGCATCAAGCCGCGCAGTCTTCGTGAAGCCTGGCATCAGATTGTTCACCGTGATTCCATAGCGACCGAGTTCACTCGCAAGCGTCTTCGTCCAATTCGCCATCGCGGCGCGCACCGTGTTTGACACGCCGAGACCTTTGATCGGCGTGACGACTGAAGTGCTCGTGACATTGATGATGCGACCGTAGTTCGCTGCGCGCATTGGACCAACGCACGCTTGCGTCCACGCTTGCGCGCAACCGAGATGCATCGACATCGCCGCTACGAAATCGCGCGGCTTCGCTTCAATCGCGCTGCCTGCGGCGGGCCCGCCCGTGTTGTTCACGAGGATGTGCACAACGCCAAGAGTTGCGACAGCTGCGTGCGCGGCGCTTTCAGTTGCATCGAGATCGCTGAAGTCAACGCAGAACTTGCAATGCGCGGCTGACGAAAGCGCATTGAGTTCCGCAAGCACTTTCACGAGACCATCCTCATTGCGTCCAACAATCGCCACGCGTGCACCCGCGCGAGCAAACTCAAGCGCGGCTGCGCGACCAATGCCTTGAGTGGCGCCGCACACGATTGCAGTCTTACCTGCGAGCGAAAAAGGAGAGTCGTTTATCACGCCTCGCAGGATACGGGAGCACTGCTATCTTTGATGAGTGACATTGTTCCGCGGCACCTGATCAATCAGCTGAAATTGCCCAGCAGAGTCGCCATGTCGGCTGCGTCCACGATGCCGTCGCCGTTGATGTCGGCCACACCACCAAGGCCCCAAGCGCCGAGGAGAATCGAGAGGTCCACCGCGTTGACGAAGCCGTCCCCGTTGAGATCCCCAGG